>JALVDE010000113.1 GCA_027009375.1 Gammaproteobacteria bacterium | reverse complement strand
GAGGGAAAAATAAAACAACCACCCATTCAAGCAATTTCCTTAAACAAAGAAGCCGTCAACAACTGCCGCGTATAATCCTTCTCAGGCCGGGTAAAAATCTTCTCTGTCTCCCCCACTTCAACAATCCGTCCTTCCTTCATGACCATAATACGATGAGCAACAGCCTGAATTACCTTTAAGTCATGGGTAATAAACAGGTAGGAAATTTTATGCCGCTGCTGTAATTCTCTTAACAGAGCCAGTACCTGTTTCTGTACAGAAACATCCAGGGCGCTGGTGGGTTCGTCCAACAGGATCAGCTTGGGTTCCAGAATAACAACCCGGGCAATGGCTATGCGCTGGCGTTGACCACCGGAAAACTCATGGGGATAACGCCATAAAATATCTTCTTCCAGGCCGACTTCACGCAGAGCTTTTTTAATTTTAACCCGGCGTTGTGCCTTGTTTAATTTTGGAAAATGAATTTTAAGACCTTCACCAATAATTTGTTCTATGGTCATTCTGGGAGACAGTGATGAGTAAGGGTCCTGGAATACAATCTGGAATTCTTTTCTTAAGGGTCTTAACTCCCGGTTTTTTAAATCATCTATACGGGACTGGTTAAAGTAAATTTCGCCCCGGCATTGTTCCATACGTAGCAGGCAGCGTCCAAGGGTGGACTTACCGGAACCGGACTCCCCTACTATGCCCAGTGTTTCACCTTCTTTTAGATACAGGTCAATATCATCTACGGCCTTAACAGTACTGACCACCTTACGAAAGAAACCGCTTTTAACTGAAAAGTGGCAGAACATATTTTTGCCGCTTAATAATTGCGGTTTGTTTTTTAAGCCTTCGGTTTCATCATCAGGGATCATTCGCTCCGGTTCACTGTTTAACAGCTTAATGGTATAGGGATGCTCTGCTCTGTCATAAATACTTTCAACATCCCCCTGCTCTACGATGTTACCGTCCTGCATAACACACACCTGATCGGCAAATCTCTTAACCAGATTCAGATCATGGGAAATCATCAGCACCGACATGGAAAACTCTTTCTGCAGCTTTTCCAGCAGAAGCAAAATCTGCAACTGCACGGTGACATCCAGTGCGGTTGTAGGTTCATCGGCAATTAATAACTCAGGCTCACAGGCCAGTGCCATGGCAATCATCATACGCTGACGCTGCCCCCCGGATAATAAATGGGGAAAGGCATCAAAGCGATGTACCGGATCATGAATACCCACCAGATCCATTAATTCCAGTGCCCGTTTTCTGGCTTCAGCCTTGTTCATACCACGGTGAATTAACAGCGGTTCTGTAATTTGATCGCCTACGGTAAAGGTTGGATTAAGGGAGGTCATAGGCTCCTGGAAAATCATGGAAATCTTGTCCCCGCGTACCCGCTTGATTTCAGTTTCATCCAGACCCAGTAAATTTTTTCCCTTGTATAAGATCTCGCCTGAAGAATAGTTTACTTTTTCCTCATCATGCAGACGCAGAATAGACATGGCCGTAACGGATTTTCCGGAACCCGATTCTCCTACCAGAGCCATAGTCTGTCCGGACTTAACTGCAAAGTTAATATCACGCACGACATTAACTTCTCCTGCAGGCGTGCTGAAGTTTACGCTAAGATTTTTTATTTCCAGTATATTTTTAGATGTCATAGTTATTCTTCTGGCTGATAGCACTATCCCCTACGGGTATCAAGAGCCTCTCTTAAAGCTTCCCCGATAAAAATTAACAGCACCAGTGTGCCCACTAATACCGTAAATGTAGTCATGGATAACCACCAGGCATCAATATTTTCCTTACCCTGGGACAAGAGTTCTCCCAGACTGGGGGTAGAAGGTGGTACACCCAGCCCCAGATAATCCAGGCTGGTTAAAGCCAGAATGGCTCCGCTGATCCGAAACGGTAAAAAGGTCAGTACCGGAACCATGCTGTTTGGTAATAAATGTTTAAACATGATCCCCATATTGGATACTCCAAGGGAACGGGCGGCCTGAACATAATCCAGGTTGCGTCCGCGTAAAAATTCAGCCCGAACATAATCAGACAGCCCCATCCAACCGAACAGGGATAATAGAACAATTAACAGACCGATACTGGGCTTAAAGATAGAGGCAAAAATAATCAGCAGATAAAGTTCCGGCATGGATGCCCAGATTTCAATCAGACGTTGTACGATCAGATCCACTTTACCAGCAAAATACCCCTGCAGACTGCCTATTAAAATGCCCAGTACTACCCCAATAGCCGTTAATACCAGAGCAAAAATAACCGACAACCGAAAACCGTAGATCAAGCGTGCAAGCACATCCCTGCCCCGGTCATCCGTACCCAACAGGTTCTGATCCGATGGTGGTGCCGGATTGGGCTGATCGGCAAAATAGTTGATAGAAGAATAGTTATAACGGTTCAGCGGATACAGTGCCCAGTTGTCGCCCTGGGTAATTTTGTCGCGGATATAAGGATCATTATAATCCGTCTCAGAAACAAAATCACCGCCGAAAGTGGTTTCCGGATAATTATGAAACAATGGGAAATAATACTGATGGTCATAATAAACCACCAGCGGCTTGTCATTGCTGATCACCTCGGCAAAAAAACTGGTAAACAAAAGAATAGAAAAAATCCACAGAGAATAATAGCCGCGTTTATTATTTTTAAATCGCACCCAGGAGCGCATATTGGGTGACATATTGGTGAGCTGCTCGGCACTATAGCCCATATCAGGAACCTCCCTGACCGGCTGAATCAAACTTAATGCGGGGATCTATCAGCACATAGGAAAGATCGGTGATCAGCTTAGTAATAAGGCCCAGCAGAGTAAATAAGTATAACGAGCCGAGAACCACCGGATAATCCCGCCGGACAATGGATTCATAGGACAGCAGTCCCAGACCGTCCAGGGAAAAAATGGTTTCTATCAGCAGACTGCCGGCGAAAAAGGCCGCCAGGAAACTGGCCGGGAAACCGGTGATTAGAGGGATCAGAGCATTTCTAAAAACATGCTTGTATAACACCTGGTTACTGGTCAGCCCTTTGGCCTTGGCGGTCACTACATAGTTTTTACGGATTTCTTCCAGAAAACTGTTTTTAGTCAGCAGAGTCATGACTGCAAAGCTGCCGATAACGGAAGATATAATAGGCAGTACCATATGCCATAAATAATCGAGTATTTTGTCAAACCAGCCAAGCTGATCCCAGTTGTCTGAAACCAGTCCCTTGAGTGGGAAAATATCAAAAAAACTGCCCCCGCCAAACAGCACCAGCAATAAAATACCCAGTACAAAACCGGGTATGGCATAACCCACCAGCACAATGGTACTGGTGATCATATCAAAGCGGGAACCGTCCCTGACGGCTTTGGCAATACCCAGCGGAATACAGGTCAGATAGGTAATAAAAAAGGACCACATACCGATACTGATGGACACCGGCAGTTTGCTGATGATCAGATCAATCACTGACTCATGATGATGATAGCTTTCCCCAAAGTCGAAGGTCAGATAATTTTTCATCATGATCAGAAAACGTTCCACCGGGGGCTTATCAAAACCGTACAGCGCCTTGATTTCTTCCAGACGTTCCTTATCTATGCCTTCTGCTCCCCGGTATAAATCACTGGTGACACCACCGGCTTCGGTCATCTGGTTCTGGCCGCTCAACTGCGCCACTAACTGCTCCACCGGACCGCCGGGAACAAACTGGGTGATCACAAAGGTGATCAGCATGACACCAAACAATGTAGGTATCATTAACAGCAGGCGTTTAATTACATAATAAAGCATGACTTATTTTGATGTCCGGTATTCGGGTTTAAACCACCAGGTGGAGAGCATCCAGCCTTCGGCAGAAAAATATTTGGGCAGGGTTTTGGGAAACTCAAATTTATCCCAGTAGGCAATCCTGTGGGTGGAAATATACCAGTGAGGTACCAGATAAAATTCACTGAGTAAAACTCTGTCCAGGGCACGGGTCAGAGCCACAATTTCATCCCAGTCTGTGGTTTTACTTAACTGCTCCAGCAGAGAATCCACGGCTTTATTTTTAATACCGGGATAATTGGCTGAGCCGTCCACATCGGCCATTTTAGAATGCCAGCGGCCAATCAGTTCATTGCCCGGCACCTGACTTTCTGAATAGCTGGTTACAATCATATCAAACTTTTTGGTTTCCACACGCCGTTTATACAGGGCATAATCCACGGTACGGTAATTCATGGTAATACCCAGTTTTTTCAGATTCCGGGCATAAGCAGC
>JALVDE010000112.1 GCA_027009375.1 Gammaproteobacteria bacterium | reverse complement strand
TATAGCAGCCACGGCTCCGTCCACCAGAGTCCGTTTTGTTTACGCCGACAACCCCGATGAGCCCGTAGATAACGGCTATATCTTCTACTGGGTTTATAATGAATTTAATCCCGAAGAAATAGAACCGGACACCTATACCGGCTTTACACTGGCCTCCCGCCCCATGCTCCCGGTCGGTGTGGGTCGAACCGACCGCAATGGGTTGCTCAGAAAAAGTCAGTTTTTTAAACAGAACACCTTTGAACATATTAAGAAACAGGAGCAGCATTATATTAAACTGGGACTGGAATGGGACAGGAATTTAAACGCGATAAGTGGACAGAAACAAGGCAGCTTTGAAGACAATATTAACAATTACATAAACCAGTGGAATTACTTTGGTCAACTTAACGGCAGCCGACCGTTTTACCTGGCACACAATAAAGCCAACCGAAAAATAATTGACACCGAACTGAATGAAAACGAACAGTGTTTGCAAAATCTACATGCCTTTTATCTGTCCAAAAGAGATTTTGAGCGGGCTGAAGCTCTTATTAGTAAGATTACCAGCCCGCAAAAACAGAATTTAATCCGCCAAATCAGCAATGAATACTTTTACCTGTTCAAGCACTACGGCTTTATGTGCTACCCCATTGACCGCGGTTCATTTGTCACCAAAGACCTGCACAGCCTGACTCAGGAAAACGACACACAGGCAGCCCCCGCCTTTAAGGGCCTGCTTAAGCCGCAAAAACCCGGCCAGCCGTCAGAAACCACCGTGGCCATCCACTGTACACTCCCGGAATGGGACAGAAGAATAAAACGGCAGACCGAACGGGTCAAAAAAGCTGTCGATGTCTATCTGAGCAACCAGAAAGAAAGCCGAAAACTATTGGCTCACATGGACGGCATGTTGCACTGTGCATTAATACACAAGCGTTTTTCCGCTGAACGCCTGCAGGACAGCGCATTTGACTATCAGGATCATGAACAATTTATTAAAAATATCGACCATATAAAAGCCGCCGTGCAAAGCGCGCTGGAGAGTGAAAAAACACCTGACAATCAGGTATCAGTTAAACCTGAAGCCGATGATGTAGACCAGAAGGCCAAAAAACTGCGCGAACTGCTCAATTCCAAGGCCCTGGCAGAAGAATTTAAACGCTATTGGGATACCGTTGACAAAGACAGTGATAACGCTGAACTTAAAGCCGGCCCCTATATGCAGGAGGAGCCGTACTGGATACATTTTTTTCAGACCTACTGCGAAGCCATTATAATGCTCCGGCATTCCGGAGACAGCCCTGCCATTTTTAATGAGGATATTGCACCGTTTCTGGACTGGCTGGTTGAGCAGACGGATTTTTCAGAGCTGGCTCCTGGTAAAGAGGTTGAAACTGTTTTTGAATATACTGATAAATTATTTGCGAGGCAGTCAAATAAAAGCATTAAAAACAAGTCTGACAAATCCGATAAAAATATTGTAGATGATCCATTACTGTTACGAATTGAGGCTTTAGACAATAGCGAAGAAATCAAACAGGAAGAAAAAGAAAACATTCTCTATATTATGTTCAAAGGCTGGACAACCCTTGGCGGTCTTTTCCACAGAGTACCCGGTCCCCCTTCCGTTCTTCAGGTATTGCTGGATGTTTATGCCGATCATATTTCCAGAAAAATCCAGCGGGAATCTCTAAGTAAGGGCTCCTCACATATCCGCTTTATGCTGATGTTATGCCAGCGTTTTGGATTGTTTGGTGAAGGCAAACCGGAAGAGAATAAAACACTGCTGTATTCCGCATTAAGAGCCCATGGCCGTCTGCATGCACCGGGCGGCCGCAATAAAACCGGCCAGAAAAACTACTACAGCCACTCAGCTCTGAAAGAGCGGATAAAATACCTTAAAGGAGATTATGACGCTGTACTGACTTTTGAGCAGAAAGAGAATCTTAACAAGGTGCTTCAATCAACAACATCACTTAAAAGAGAGTTTAAAGAAAAATTTTATGATCGCCCATTTCCCGGCTTTGCCGCAAGTATTCAGGAAAGCACCCGGAGTTTTTCAGAAACACTCTACAGTGCCAGCAATCATTATACCTATAAAAGCATTATGGCCTTTATAAATCTGGGCTTTATGATGGAAAGCCTGATTAATCTGCCGAAGCAGGCTACCCTACACTGGGATGAAGGCGAATATCTGGCCTATATATCAACCGTCAGCGACACACTGGGCAATACAGCAATTACCCTGTACAGCACCGCAAAATTAGCCAACAACCTGAGGCTGAGCGCCATGGCTTCCTTAATTACACAGGGTAAAAACAACGCCCTGCTCACTTTACCCCGGGAAGAAGACGCCGTATTCAAAAAATTGGAAAAGTACAGCCTGCATATAGATAATCTGGCCGTATCCCTGAGCCTGCTGGCCACCATTGCCGCCGTTGACGATGCCCTGGAACAGCATCGAAGGGGAAAAGAGCTCAAGGCCATGCAGAAATGGCTGGAAGCCGTCAGCACTGCACTGGTGGCTTATGGTTTTTATGCCGGCAAATACGGCTCAAAAGGCCTGTTCAGCTATTTAAGCGGCAAAGCAGTCAGTCACAGCGCCAAACTGATGAGCCGCTTCGGCATCTGCCTGTTTCTCCCCGGTGTCGGCGAAGCGGCGGCAGTGGCCGGAGCCATTATCAGTTTTTTTATGATTATAATAGATGTATGGGATATGGTAGTAGCGTATAACCGCTCTGCTTTATATAAAAGAATTGAAATACACCATAATCAACTGTATAAACTCACAGATACCCAACTGGAAAAATATTATCGCCTTGAACAGGGGCGCCTGGAGTCCGTATTTAAGGCACTGGGTCAGTATGATGAGCTGGACTTTGATAAACTGCATATTAATGCCTTTATCCCTCTGCAGAAACTGGGTTATCCTGTAGAGCAGATTAAGGATATGCTGGAGGATAGCAGTCCGAGGCTGCTTAATGAACTCAATACATTATATGACCGGGTCAGCAGACCTGAACTGGCGGAGCATTATTATATTATTGAGGGCAGCCGGCAGTACTTTCCGGAAGTGGCCAAAGCGCTTGAAAATGGTCAGTTCTTTAATCCTGAGCTCAGTCAATATGAACAACGGGAGCTAATATTTAACCAGTATGCCCGTTATCATGAATACCCAAGGCCATAACCGGTGTTAATAATATCAACACCAGAACCTAAGACATATATAAAAGCTATGAAAAAATATCTAATATCTACCTTACCTGTCCTTTTTGTTTTTTTATTTGCATCAACTCTTTTTGCACAAATAGTCACCGATGATCCGCAGGAACAGGCGGCTCTGGAAGCCCTGTTAAAAGATGCCGAGCTGAGCTGGGATGATATTGATTTTACTGAAAATATTATGACCAATGGTGAAAAAAATGGTCATACTTTAGTATATATAAAAAATAACAAGTCTGACTCTTGGACCATTAACCGTATGGCCCGAAATAATATTTATCTAAATGACAAAGGTAAAATTATTGCGATAAAACTTTATGATATAAAAATACCAAACTTATCCAGAATCAATCAATTAAAATCATTAATCTTTTTTTCTTGCAACTCTTGTTATATAGATAAATTTGACCACGTCCAGGATCTTCCAGAACTAGAGGAATTACAAATACCATATACAGGTATTGAAGAAATCGGACAATTAAAAAACCTTCCAAAATTAAAGTTTCTGGATTTAAGCAGAAACGGTATAAAGAAAATACAAAACCTGAATAATATTCCTTCATTAAAAGAGTTAATAATGAAGGGGGTAGGAATAAACAAACTGGAAGGGCTTGAAAACTTGCCCAACCTTGAAGTTCTAAATATAACAGATAGCGGTGAAGGCGAACAATGCATACGCAAACTGGAAGGTCTTAATAATTTAAAAAAACTTAAAGTACTTGAGCTGTACTTTCAAGGAATCGAAAAACTGGAAGGACTGGAAAACTTAACCCAACTGGAAGAAATTCATTTAGCTGAAAGTAAAATAAAAAAAATAGAAGGACTTGACAACCTGAGACAATTAAAAATACTGGGACTGACCAGGAACCGGATAACAAAAATCGAAAATATGGATAATTTAACCCAGCTTGAAACGCTGTATCTGGACGGCAACCCCATTAAAAAAATAGAAAATCTTGATGCCTTAACCCGGCTTGAAAGACTTTATTTATACAGCACGGATATTAGCAAAATTGAAGGGCTGGATAATTTGAAATCATTAAAATATCTGGATTT
>JALVDE010000111.1 GCA_027009375.1 Gammaproteobacteria bacterium | reverse complement strand
CAGGCAGATATAAATAATTTTAGTATGAAGGTCTATGCCACAATAATATTGATGTTTTTTGGTGTAGAATTGCATTTGAGTCTTCTCCTTTTTTAAATTTGCCTTTACATCATACTGTGAGACGGAGTGATGAAGCGAGAAGGCTCAATTAATATCAAATTGCTCAAATTGACAGTTAACACAGCCCACTTTTGTGTGTTAACTGCAATTTAGCAAGGCGTTAAAGGAGTAAAATATGAGACTGTTTTTTAAAATTCTTTTTTTATTTATATTTTTTTTAATGACTAATATGCCTGTCATAGCTAATGATATTCTTTCTCAAGAAGCATCAAATAATTTATTAAAATGTTCAGGTGTATTTATTGCTCATCTTTACAAAATAAAATCCAGTGGTGATAAACAGTCAATTGAGAATGCAAAAATAGTCGCTTCAAATACTATTGCAAAATTAGCACGACTTTCGACATGTAAAAACCTGATGAAAGACACCGCGATATTAGATGACTATTTAATAAAAGCCAAACGTGAAGCCTTAAAATATATTGAATTGGATGATCAAACATTTAACAAGAAGATAAATTCTTGTGTAAATATAATAACTAACAGAGAGATAGAGATAGATGCTGAACTCAGAAAAATTAAACTCTGCAATAAAGTGAATACTTAATTTTCTTCTAACCCGCGTATGGGAGCCCAAAAAGGTTATTATTTATTTCTGTAAATGGGTTCGGGCGGCCTGGGCTAGTTCCTGGCTTAGTTTGTTCAGGGCGTTGTTCATGGCGATTACCAGGTCTTTATAGGTCTGGCCATGGACGGGTTCGTGGATAATTGAGATATGAGTCTGTAATGGGTTATCGTCTCTGTCAAAGACTATCCAGCGGGATTCCAGGGTGACTTCCTTGCCCAGTTCACCATCAAAGCGACCGATATCAATGGCCACCCTCAAATCCAGTGGATACTGACGGTCACTTCTGGGCAGCCAGAAAATTCGATTAGATACCAGTTCATTGGACAGGTTAATCACCAGTACCCGGGTAATGGCATCACTAAAGGGTTCTATCCAGCGGTTAAATTCTGATACATTGAGGCTGTATTTAGATGTTCGTGTAACAATTTGCGGACGCTTGATGTATTCCGGCAGATGAATAGGGCCGATACCGATAATATCCCCTTTCTCAACTCCCATTAAGGCATGATTTGCCTCGGTATTTAACTGATAAAAATCGGTCTTCTGCGAAGTACCACAGCCACTTAGTAACACCGCCAGAAAACCCAGAACCCACCATCGACTCAATATCATATTCCAATCCTCATAAGCCTAAAACCTTAAGTCTTTCAACTAATACTTCTTTTTGCCCTGAATAATGGCTTCAGGATGCCGTTCCAGATACTCCGTAAATACTCTGAATGATTTAGCCGCCCTGGATAATTCCTGCAGACTCTGTTCCAGATTATGACGCGCTACACTCTGCTTATCAACAATGGCATTAATATTTTCAAAAGTCTCATCACTTTTCTTAAACGCTTTATCAGCAGACTGAGTCAGCTGGGTTAATTGCTGATTCAAATTGGTGGATAAGCGAGTCAGTTCCAGCAGGGTTACTGTCAGCTGGGTTTCTGTTGTTTTCAGTAAGACCTCAGCCTGATCCAGACGCTCCCGGCCTGATTCCACCAGTGGCGGGATCTGGCTGTTTAAACTGTCCACCAGTCTGCGGCTGCCGGCAATGGCTTCATTTATGTTATGCAGAACGCCTCGGGATTTCTCACTGGCAAACATTTTATTGATCTCAGTGACCGTAATCACGAGATTTTCAGTGAGTTCTTTTAAGGGGATGGATTTAAAGAGGTTCTGCAGCTTATTTAAATCCGACTCCACGGTTGGTATTTCCAGATAATTTTTATCAATACCCGTGAGTTTTATTTTTATATTCGGATCAATTTCAAATTCAACTAACTGTCGGCCCGATACCAGGTTTTCCAGTGTCAGCCGGGCATACAGACCCTGCTTGATCATCAGAACCATAAAACCCAGGGCTTCTTCCTTAGTCAGATCCTTCTCTTCCTTACCCTGTTTCATTAACTCCAGAACTTCCTGTTTTAGATCAATATAGACAGGCACCAGGCTCTGACGGGTTTTATGATTATGATACAGGCGAATACTGGCTACTGAACCGATATCGACCCCCCTGAATAATACCGGTGAGCCGACACTTAAACCTTTTACTGAACCGGGGAATACCGCCATCAGCCGCAAATCATTTTTAAACAGACGACCAGAACCCAGTACCAGTAAACTAACAACAATCAAGATAATGGCGCCAATTACAAAACCACCCACTGCAACGGGGTTTGCCTTGATACTCATGATTTTTTCCCTCTGCTCAGAAAAGCCCGAACCTGTTCATTTTCACATTCATTAACCAGTTTTTTAGGATCACCATTGGCAATAATGGTTTTTTCTCCATGATCCAGAAAAATACTATTATTGCCAATGGCAAAAATACTTTCCAGTTCATGGGTCACCACCACCATGGTCACTCCCATACTGTCTCTTAACTCCAGCAGTAGATCATCCAGTTGTTTGGAACTGACCGGATCCAGCCCTGCAGACGGCTCATCAAAAAAAAGAATGGGCGGATCCATGGCCATGGCACGGGCAATAGATACCCGTTTCTGCATACCGCCGCTGATTTCTGACGGATAATAATGTTCAAAACCCTTAAGTCCAACCAAAGCCAGCTTAAGTGCAGCAATTTTGCGGATACGCCGTGGACTGAAATGGGTGGTTTCCACCAGACGCAGGGAGACATTTTCCAGTAAGGTCATGGAACTGAACAGTGCTCCGTTCTGAAACATAACCCCGAACTGGGACATCATACTATGACGCATGACTTCACCGGACTGCCAGTACCCCTGATAGGTCTTCTCTACCGTGCGCAGATCAACATTATTATTATGCCGTTCATAAAAATCACAGGAATAATAAACATCCCCGGAATCCGGCCTGTTTAAACCGGTCATAGCCCGCATCAGGGTACTTTTACCGCTACCGCTATTACCCATAATAATAAAAATATCATGCTGGTTAACGGCAAAATTCAGATCCCTCTGAATGACCTGACCGTCATAACTCATGCCCATATCTTCAACAATTATAACGGCACTGGAATCATCGGTTTTATGAAAAGTCCGGCTCATGGCTTAAATCCCCAGTACACCAAACAGTACCGTCATAATAGCGGCGGAAACAAAAATAATAACCGTGGCGGTTACCACTGCAGATGTTGTTGATGCGCCAACGGCCTCAGCCGTTTTACCGCAGCTCATGCCTTTCTGACAACCGACAACCGCAACAATGGCACCAAATACAACGGACATGGTAATACCCACAAACAGGTCATTAAGCGTAACCGCTTGCATTACTACATCAAGATACTGTTCCAGGGTAATATTCAATACGGCAAATGCCACCAGAGCACCGCCAAAAACCCCCATAAAGATGGCATACACCGATAATAGAGGCATCATTAACATCATGCCAATCATTCTTGGAAGCACCAGAAATTCTATAGGCGACAGGCCCATACTCTTCAGGGCATCAATTTCTTCATTAACCTTCATGGTTCCTAATTGTGCCGCAAAGGCGGCACCGGAGCGCCCGGCCATAATAATAGCTGTAATAATAGCCGCGATTTCTCGGGTCATAGCCACACCGACCATATCCCCGATAAAAATTTCGGCACCAAATTTTTCCAGCTGCATGGCCCCGATATAGCCCAGGATAGCCCCGACCAGAAAATTAAGCAGACTGACAATAGGCAAAGCCTCCGCACCGGTCTGCTGCATAACCAGCCAGGTATCTGAAGAGCGATAAACTGCCCTGCCGCGCAGCATATTCATGGAAGCATGAAAAACATTACGCAGAAAGGCAATCACCTCGCCGACTTCAGCCACCGCATTAATGGCGTTACTGCCCACCGTAAACAGGAAGGTACTGCGTTTACCGGTGTATTTTCTGGAATCCCGGGCTTCAACATTCAGGGCCAGCTTAAGCAGCCTGATCATTTCATCGGGCATCAGGGCGGTATCAATGCTTACATCATGCTTTTTACATAAGTCATTAAGGGACACAATACTGGTTAACAGGGCTGAATTCCAGGCCGTAACCTGCGTCATATCCACCTGCACAATATCGATTTCCTGATGGGCACAGAGAGTATTCTGAAGTTCAGTATCAATATCATCAGGAAACTGTATATCACAGGTCCAGTCGCCTGACAGCT
>JALVDE010000110.1 GCA_027009375.1 Gammaproteobacteria bacterium | reverse complement strand
TGCCGACTTTCCTGTTCTACGTTGTCCCAGGAAAGTATGAGCGGGCCGCGTTCCCAGGACTCACCGCTGAGATCCTGGTTTTCCTGATGTACCAGGCCGTTGGCATCGGTAAAATTACGGTTTACCTTAAAGGCTCCGGGGTAGATAACCAGCTCAATCCAGCCGTTATAAGCTGCCAGTCCCAGATTAAGAATCGGCAGACAGGCCTGGGCTGCAATACTGATCTGCATGGCTCGTGTCAGTTCTATTCCCCTGACGCCGACCATGGTCTTGTGGGCTAAAAAAAGCCCGGAGAGCTGGCGTAAACGGACTTTTTCTGTACTGCTAAGGTTATTTAATAAGGCGATGTTATTGATCACATTATGCCATTCACTATAAGGAATTCTGCTGTCACGTAGCTGACGCAGTTTCTTATTCTGAATGTATCGGCTGATGCACCACATAGGCAGTTAGGTTCCGGGTAGATTTGTGGGTTATAAAATTTATTCTATTACACTTGGAGATTAAACTTTAATCAAGTATAGTTAACCTGTAAGCCGATTTTCTTTTAACGATTCAATATCAATATTTTAGCCACAGGTTGAAATATCTATCTATATTGAATGGTTACTATCACAAAGGGAGATATAACAATGTTTCTTAAAAATAAAAGTAATGGTGATGTTGTAGAAGTGCTTGATATTGCGGGCTTAACCAATCCTTTACATACTCAGGTTGCTGGCCGCTATCATGCTGGTGAGGAGTTGCAGGAGCCAGAAAACTTTAATAAAAGTGATCTGATTTTTCTGTCCGGTGAAAGTTTGCCTGCCTGCTGGGTAAAAGCCGATTAATTATTAAGAAAACCTCATCTGATGACATACGGACAACTGTTGTCAGATGAGGTAAGCTGTACCCGATTCAGGAAAGTCATTCTTGTTTAAATTCCTTGCTTTAACTTCTTTTTTGTCCTGCTTTTCCTTTTTAACCAGAAAATCATTTTACACTGCTTTTCCCACTACCTCTTTTTTATTATTTGTTTTTATAAGCGGATTATTGTGTTCTTTATCCGTTAATGCCAGTCAAATAAAACCATTGCCCCTGGACAATTCAAATCGTGCGGTTGGAGAGTACTTTCAGGTGCTGGCTGAAACAGACAGGGCTCTAACCATTGAGCAGGCTGAAACTGCCTTTTCCAGAGGGGATTTTGTGCAGTGGCAAAAACCGGTTTTAAGTTTTGGTATTGGTACCTCACCTCGATGGCTGACGGCTGAAGTGGATAATCCGGGTAAAAGCGATATTCTGCGACGGCTGGTGATAGAGAATTCCTGGCTGGATAAACTGGATATCTATGTTATTGAAAATCATCAGCTGGTCAAAGCTGCGCATATGGGCGATAGTCTGACGTTTTCAGAACGTCCGGTAAAGCATCGATTCTTCGTTTTTGACTACCGTTATAAGCCAGGGATAACACAGCTTTTTATACGAGTTGAAACGCCTGACCCAATGGTGATACCGATCTTTTTTGAGACTCTGGAGCAGGCATTTGAACATGATATTTTCAATAGTTACAGTTATGGTTTTCTATATGGGCTTATTATTGCCTTATTGTTGTATAACCTGATCCTTTATCTGCGTCTGCATTTTCACCGTTATCTGTTTTATGTGATTTACCTGGGCTTTTTTTTGCTGATGAACCTGACTTATACGGGGCATGGCTATTATTTAATCTGGCCTGATAGTGCTTTTATACAGAAATGGGCTCATCCGTTCTTTATCAGTTTATTTGCTTTCAGTGGTATTATTTTTGCCTTTGAATTTTTGCAGACTCGCAAGCATTTTCCTGTGCTTTTTTACCGGACAATTATTTTCTGCCTGTTATTTCTGTTTTCCCAGGGACTGTGTTTTATTTATAACGTGCAGTATATAGCAGTTGCTTCTGCCATTGGCTTTGTTATTTTTTACTCGGTATTTACTCTGTACCTGGCCATTATCAACCTCCGGCCTCAGCATCGTGAAGTTACCTTTTTTCTTATTGCAAACATAGCGACTTTAACGGGTTCCGTGCTGACAGCTATGACTGTATGGGGTATCTTGCCTTACCATATTCTCTTATATCGTGCGGTAGAAATAGGTATTGCTATTGATGTTATTTTATTATCCATTGCCCTGGCCGAGCAGTTTAGAATTATCCAGGAAGAAAAACAAAGCGCCTTAAAACTGGCGGCACTGGATCCATTAACTGGTTTATACAATCGCAGGGCTTTTTATGAACTGGTCAGTCCACACCTGCATAATGCCAGGCGTTACCAGCAAAACCTGTCCATTATTATTCTGGATATTGATAATTTTAAAATGATTAATGATGAGTTCGGTCATAACACCGGTGACAAGGTCATTCAGAGAACCGCCGAAATTCTGCAAAAACATATTCGCAAAGGGGATATTTCTGCCCGTTGGGGAGGCGAAGAGTTTATTGTGCTATTGCCGGAAACCGAGCTTTTAAAAGCCCGGCAGTTTGCTGAGCGTATCAGGGATGCCATTTCTCAGCAGCAATTTCCACTCCCTGATAATAGTTTATCATTTACTGTCAGTATAGGGATTACCGAACTGTCTTCTGATATGAGTTCAATTGAGGATTTAGTAAAAGCTGCCGATGAGCAGTTATACCGGGCAAAATCAGAAGGGCGTAATCGGGTGTGCTAAACACGCCAGAATTAAGAATAATCTGGCGTATCTGGACAATGTATTTTTACTCTATTGTGATAGGATACTGCTGCAGATGTGATTTTCACGGTAGTGAAACAAAACTGTGGCACTAAAGAGGCTAAATACTCATGAAAAATGAAACAGCCATTGATGAACTGGTATTCTGGAAACGATTTATTGATGATAAAAAAGAACGGGGCGAAATAATACCTGAGCAGATGAATGAACTACTTGAAGCGGCAGAAGTTAAGGTTCTGTTTTATCTGATTAATAAATTTCGAACCGATAATGATAATCTTTTTTCTGACTCTCAGTACTCTATGCATTAATATAAATGTATCGGGCTGATATAACAATACAGAGAATTTATAATTCTGCTTTACTGGCTTTTGGACTGTGTCCTGTCCAGCGTTTATAAGCTCTGGAAAATGAGCTGACCTCCCCAAAACCCAGCATAAAGGTAATTTCTGTGACACTGAATTTGCCTTCTGCAATATATTTTTCTGCCAGATAACGCCGGCTTTGTTCCAGTAACTCTTTAAAAGAGGTATTGGTGTTTTTTAATTTTCTCTGCAGTGTTCTGTGACTGATAGACAATTCTTCAGCAACCATTTCTCCAGTGACCAGTCCGGAAGGTAATTTCTGCGCAATAATCTGTTTTACCTGCTGCTCCAGTGATTCGTAGTTCAGTTCCTTTAAATACTGGATAATGATTTTATCGTTAATTTCAGCCAGTTTTTTATTACCGGCAGGCAGGGGGGTGTCAATTACACTGACAGGAAAAACCAGGCTGTCAAAGGGTTGTTTAAAACTGACATTGCATTTGAAGTAGGCAAAATGTTCACCGCTGCAGACCGGTTCTTTATGGGTAAATGTTACCTTATGAGGATTAAGCTCTTCCAGGTAATTGATACGGCACATATGCATTAAAATAGACAGGGCATTGTCTGAACGTGCACTGTTAATGCCCATTTCCTCATGCTGTAGAATCACGTGATAGTATTGTCCTTTCTCCTGCAGCACAATCTTACCGCTATTGGTCAGCATACCGATATATCGGGACAGGCGTTCAAAGCCTTCTCTGAGGGTTAAGCTGTTTAGCCAGCCGTAACCCAGGGAGCCCAGATAACCGGGATGCCAGAACTGGTAGGCATTTAGACCAAAACAGGGATTGCTGACCATGCTGGAGGCATCATCCCATAATTTGGGAATTAATTTCAGAGGTGTGCGCTGTTCCGGATTTTTAATGTTTTCATATTTTAAACCGTATTTTGAAAAAACCGGGGCAGGAGCAACATGGCTGGATTTAAGTAATTTCCATAAAATTTCAAGATGAGGAGAGTAATAAGAAAATTTCACATGTGTTCCTGTACGATTAGACAGATGCTTTATAGCTGAAAACTGGACTGATAATTTACTAGTATAGTTTATTCGTGTGTGATAGAAAAATTAATTAAAAAGATCTTTTAATTATCATACAAATCTTACATCCAGACTTTGATTTTTAGCATAATTGTTATTTTAAACTATAATAAGTCTATAAAAAAATTGTAATTTATAAGGTTTTTTTCGTTTTTACTGCTCTATAAAACTTAATATCCCAGCTGAGGGAACAAA
>JALVDE010000109.1 GCA_027009375.1 Gammaproteobacteria bacterium | reverse complement strand
GCTTTACGACGGTCACCGAAACCGGGGGCTTTAACCGCAGTGACTTTGACCACACCGCGCATATTGTTAACCACCAGAGTCGCCAGTGCTTCGCCTTCAATGTCTTCGGCAATTATAAATAATGGCTTGCCGGACTTGGCTACGGCTTCCAGTACGGGCAGTAAGTCACGGATATTGGATATTTTCTTGTCATGTAACAGGATATAAGGTGATTCCAGATCCGCTGTCATGCTGTCCTGGTTGTTAACAAAGTAAGGTGACAGGTAACCGCGGTCAAACTGCATACCTTCTACTACGTCCAGTTCGTTGTGCAGGGCAGAACCTTCTTCAACGGTAATAACGCCTTCCTTACCAACTTTTTCCATGGCATCGGCAATAATTTTACCAATGCTTTCATCGGAGTTGGCAGAGATGGAACCGACCTGAGCAATGGCTTCAGAGTCTTCACAGGGCTTGGCCATGCCTTCAATTTCGGCAACGGCTGCATCAACGGCTTTATCAATACCACGTTTCAGATCCATAGGGTTCATACCGGCGGCAACCGCTTTTAAACCTTCGTTCAGGATAGACTGAGCCAGTACTGTGGCCGTAGTGGTACCATCACCGGCAACATCAGAGGTCTGGGAAGAGACTTCCTTAACCATCTGGGCACCCATGTTTTCAAATTTGTTTTCCAGTTCAATTTCCTTGGCTACGGATACACCATCTTTAGTAATGGTGGGCGCACCAAAGGCTTTGTCCAGAACGACATTACGGCCTTTCGGGCCTAATGTTACTTTTACTGCATTGGCCAGTGTGTTAACACCGGCAACCATAAGATGACGCGCGTCATCACCAAATTTTACGTCTTTAGCTGGCATGTTTTATACCTCAATAATTCTTTTGTGTTTTAACTTAGCTATATAATTAAGATTAAAGTTAAAAATTAGTTTTCTGGTGAAAAGATTTCTGCAGTGCCTGTTTATTCAACAACAGCCAGAATGTCTTCTTCACGCATAATCAGTAAAGTTTCATCACCGACTTTAACTTCGTTACCGGAATATTTACCGAAAATAACCTTGTCACCGGCTTTAACTTCCATGGCAATCTGGTCACCATTAGTGGCTGTACGGCCATTACCAACGGCAACAACTTCACCTTCGGAAGGTTTTTCTGCGGCTGAATCCGGGATGTAGATACCACCAGCGGTTTTTGTTTCTTCTTCTAGACGTCGCACTACTACGCGATCACCAAGTGGGCGAATATTCACTTTGCTATTTCTCCTTAAGAATTTTTAGCACTCTCCATGGTGGAGTGCTAAATATCGTTGTAAAAAAAACCGAATACTCTTAAAAGAAATCCGGAATCTAATCTTATGTCCTGTAATTTGGGACGGGGTATTTTATTTCAAGTATTTTTTAAAAAAAATTTGCAAAAATTTATGAAATTTCTCTTTTTATTGTAAGTTCCGCCTCAGGAAGGCAATGGCCTATTCCAAAGATGCCGTAAATCCATCCATGGAGGCTTTTCGACAGCGTGACCGCCATGGATGGCGGAAATGCAATAAATGCAGGAGCAATTTATTGTCCATGCTGTCGAAACTTTGGAATAGGCCATTGCCTTCCTGAGGCTCGAGTTTAAACGTTCAGATAGTGCAATAAAATAGGTTGTGGTGTGGAGGGGGGGAGTGCGAGCTTGTGTTACCGGCATATCCCTTAGTCTTTGTCTTGTACCTTCCCTTCAATAATTCTCACCTGCCGGATTTTTGCCTGATTTCTCTCATGTTGCTGTTCGGGAGTCAGATCTTCGTATTCTCCTTCAAAGTAATCGCCCTGGGTTCTGAAGCCGGAGACCTGGGCTCTTAATAAGGAGCTGGCGATTATCTGTTTTGCCAGCCAGCGTCTCAGGGGGGGGATCAGTAATAAGAAGCCGATGGTGTCTGTGAAGAAGCCGGGCATGAGCAGGCAGATGGCGGCAAAGAACAGCATGACGCCTTCGAGCATTTCTATGGCTGGAAGCTGGCCCTGATTCATGTTCATCTGGGCTTTCTGCAGGGTGGAAAAACCCTGTATCCGGATCAGTGTTACGCCTAGCACAGCGGTAAACACTACCATAAGTACGGTCGGGAAAGCACCGATAATTCCGCCGACTTCTATCAGCAGATAGATTTCTACCAGGGGAATGCCGATAAACAGCAGTAAAAAAAAGAATAATGGAGGCATAGTTTTCTCTGTATAGATGAACCTATTGACCGTATTATGGTCAAAAATTGAACCTCAACGGTATTAATGATCGTTAGTATCGGCTTATATTTAGCTGATTTGCATCATTAATTGCTAACGCCTGAAAGTTTGGCTAACCCGTTGAGGTCTGTTTAGTGTAAAGAGTATTTGCTAATCACTCGGGTGTAACATAAAATTCTGCTACTTTAAGGTATTAATGGGGCAGGAGGTCGTTTTTTTCAAATGTCAGAACAAAAAAACACACCAGAACAGCAGTTTCAGCTGGTTTTATGTACCAGCCCCAGTGAAGAAAATGCCATCAGTATAGCAGAAAATATAGTAGCACAAAGGCTGGCAGCCTGTGTCAATGT
Organism: Gammaproteobacteria bacterium; assembly: GCA_027009375.1. GTDB lineage: Bacteria > Pseudomonadota > Gammaproteobacteria > GRL18 > GRL18 > JANELJ01. The sequence continues at coordinate 1,755 of JALVDE010000109.1, read as the reverse complement.
TATGCCCCCGGTCTATTCGATATATCAGTGGCAGGATAATGTGGAATCGGCCAGAGAAAATATGCTGCTGATTAAAACCAGCAAGGACAAATATCCGGCACTGGAAAAGGTGATTAAATCACTGCATCCTTATGAAGTACCGGAAATTATTGCACTGGATATAAGTAGTGGTTTACCGGAATATCTTAGCTGGCTGGAAAATAGTATAAAGTAATTATCCTGAATCAGTCAGCTTATGGATAAGCCCGAGATACCTCATACGAAATAATTATAAAAACTGAATATAACAACTAATAAAAGTGGTTCTTTAATATGTCATCAATACGTTTTATTTTGCTTCTGATCCTTGTTGTGAGTTCTGCCTGCAGCTGGGCAGAAGACGATTTTCTGCAGCCGGAACAGGCTTTTCAGCTTCAGCCGGCCAAAGTAATCAGTGGTCCTGACGGCAATCAGCTGGAAGTGCGCTGGAAAATTGCTGATGACTATTATCTATACCGCGACAAGGTTGCCTTTAAACCAAAGGATGGCAGCCTGAGCATTGGCGAAGTAAAACTATCACCCAGTGAAACCAAGGATGACCCTTATTTCGGCAAGATTCAGGTCTATAAACATGAGTTAATTGCTAAAATTCCCTTCAGCTCTGATAAGGAAAAAGGCGCAGCCTTAACCTTACTGGCCAAAACTCAGGGCTGTGCAGCCGGTGGTATCTGCTACCCGCCGTTAAAACAGGCGGTTCATTTTAAACAACCGGCTCCTGTTGCTAACAAGCCTGCAACTGAAAAGGTTAAACCCGCTGCCAGTGCTCCGGCCCCTTTAAATGAGCTGGCTAATCTGGGCTCTGATGAAGCGCTGCCGGGAGACGAACTGCTCAGCCCTGAAGAAGCCTTTAAATTTTCCCTTTCTGTCAATCCTGACAAACCGAATCACCTGCAGGCCATCTGGGCTATTGCAGACAAGTACTATCTGTACAGAGACAAGTTTAAATTTAAAGTGGTCGGCGATAATACCTTTTCCATTGGCGAAATAAAGTACCCACCCGGCAAACAGAAAAGTGATGAATACCTGGGTGATTATGAGGTTTATGCCCACGATCTGGTACTGGATATTCCCATTGCCGGTAAGGGTGATCCTTCTCAGCCTTTAGCTGTTAAAGTCAGTTACCAGGGCTGTGCTGAATCCGGTGTCTGCTACCCTAAAATCACCAAAACTGTGGAGCTGGATATTTCCGGTTTTTCAGCCATTTCCAATAATACCGTACCTGTTAAACCGGCAGTAAAGGCTGCCGTTAAAGAAGAGGTGCAGTCTGAACAGGATGCCCTGGCCGGATTACTGAGTTCTGATAATACCTTTCTTGCCCTGTTAACCTTTTTTGCCATTGGCCTGGGCCTGGCCTTTACTCCCTGTGTATTCCCCATGATCCCAATCCTGTCCGGTATCATTGCCGGTCAGGGCAGCAGTGCCGGCAGCAAGGCCTTTGTCATGTCGGTAGTCTATGTACTGTCCATGGCGGTGGTGTATACCATTGTTGGCGTGATTGCCGGTGTGTCCGGTGCCAACTTCCAGGTGCTGTTCCAGAACCCCTGGGTGCTGACCGGATTTTCTCTGGTATTTATTGCTCTGGCGCTGTCCATGTTCGGCTTTTATAACCTGCAGCTGCCTTCTTCTATACAGTCCAAACTATCGGAATACAGTAATAAACAGCAGGGCGGCACCTTAATCGGGGTGGCTATTATGGGTGTATTATCGGCACTTATT
>JALVDE010000108.1 GCA_027009375.1 Gammaproteobacteria bacterium | reverse complement strand
AGCGTTCAGCGTTCAGCGTTCAGCGTTCAGCGTTCAGCGTTCAGCAAAAAGTTTAAATCCTCTTTGTCTTCAGTCAAGCAAAACATCAAAATATTTTGTATTCACTTGCAGCTAAATCCCTTTGCTCTGGCTCTTTCTGAACGCTCAGCGCTGAACGCTGAACGCTGCTCTTAATCTTCCAAAGCCGCATGCGCCGCCGCCAACCGGGCAATGGGCACCCGTGGCCCCGAACATGAGACATAGTCCAATCCTATCGTATGGCAGAACTGGATTGAGTCTGGATGGCCGCCGTGTTCACCGCAGATGCCTATGGACATATCCTTACGGGTTTCACGGCCCCAGTTAACGGCCAGTTCCATCAGTTTACCAACACCTTTTCTGTCCAGTACTTCAAAGGGATTGTCCTGTAAGATACCGCGCTCATTGTATAGCGGCAGGAATTTGTTTTCCGCATCTTCTCTGGAGAATGAAAAGGTGGCCTGGCTCAGGTCATTGGTACCGAAGGAGAAAAACTCTGCCACATCGGCCAGTGACTCCGCCCGCATACAGGCACGTACCACTTCCAGCATGGAACCGAATTTATAGTTCACCTTAAGATTATAGGTGCGCTCCACTTCCTCATGAATACTATCAGCAAACTTTTTAATGAACTTCAGTTCCTGTACCGTTGAAACCTGCGGGATCATGATCTGGGGGTAAACTTCCATTCCCTTGGCCACACATTCAGCGGCCGCTTCCAGAATGGCGCGGATCTGCATGGAATAGATTTCCGGGAAGGTAATGCCCAGGCGGACACCACGATGACCCAGCATGGGATTGGTTTCATACAGGGCACGGACTTTTTTCAGCATACTCTGCTTTTTAATAATAGCTTCTTCCACCAGATCAGGGTTTACCATGGTCGGCAGAGGAACCTTATCGGTGACCCGGCGCCCCTCTCCGCTCTCAAGCAGGTTCATGGTATTACACAAAACACTGGCACCAGCAGCCATTTCATGTAAATGCTGCAGCTGTTCAATTTCTTTCTGTAATTGAGGCTCTGAAGGCAAAAACTCGTGAATGGGCGGATCCAGCAGGCGAATAGTCACCTTGCGTGGTGACATCACCTCAAACAGCCCCTTAAAGTCAGCCCGTTGAATAGGCAGCAGGCGGTTCAGTGCTTCCTGACGCTGTAATTTGTTTTCGGCCACAATCATTTCAATCACAATAGGCAGACGTTCAGGATCGTTAAACATCCGCTCGGTCCGGCACAGACCAATACCCATAGCACCGTATTTAATGGCCTTGGCCGCATCGGAAGGGGTATCGGCATTAGCCATAACCTTGAGTCGGGCCAGCTCATCGGCCCAGCTTAACAGGGTATTCAGCTCGGTAGTAAATTCGGCTTCAACCGTGGCAATTTTGCCCTGATAGACATTGCCGCTGGTGCCGTCAATAGTCAGCCAGTCACCTTCCTTGATCACCAGATCACCGATATTGGCCTGACGCAGGTTAATGTCCACCTGTATGCCTTCTGCACCTGCTACACAGGGCTTACCCATGCCCCGGGCTACAACGGCGGCATGGGAAGTTTTACCGCCGCGACTGGTCAGGATACCCTGGGAAGCAAAAAAGCCGTGAATATCTTCAGGTTTGGTTTCTTCCCGTAACAGGATCACCTGAAAACCTTCCTTACCCAGCTGTTCTGCTTTATCGGCATCAAAGATAGCCATACCACTGGCAGCACCGGGAGAAGCCGGCAGGCCCTGGGCAATGGCTTCAATACGTACATCGGGGTCCAGGCGGGGATATAGCATCTGTTCCAGATGCTGAGGGTTAATACGCAACAGGGCCTGTTCTTTAGTCAGCAGTCCTTCACGCTCCATTTCCACGGAGGTTCTGACCATCGCCGTCGCATTCATTTTACCGTTACGGGTCTGCAGGCAGTATAAAACACCCCGCTCGATGGTAAATTCAAAATCCTGAACTTCGCAGTAATGGTTCTCCAGTCTGGAACGCAGTTCTTCCAGCTGCCGGTATATTTCGGGCATTTCTCTGGACAGCTGTTCGATGGGCTTGGGTGTTCTGATCCCTGCCACCACATCTTCACCCTGGGCATTGGTCAGGTACTCACCATACAGACGGTTTTCGCCAGTACCGGGATTACGGGTAAAGGCGACACCGGTGGCGCAGTCATCACCGCGGTTGCCGAATACCATGGTCACGATATTAACCGCTGTGCCATTAGCCATTTCCGGGGTGATATTAAATTCACGACGATAATCAATCGCCCGTTTACCCATCCAGGAATTAAATACGGCTTTAATGGCCAGTTCTAGCTGCTCATAAGGATCATCGGGAAATTCTCTGCCGGTCTGCTGTTTAACAATATTCAGAAATTCATCGCAGACCTGCTGTAAATCATCGGCAGATAAACCAATATCTTCCTGAATCCCCTTCTGGGTTTTAATGTCAGCAAAAGCATCATCAAAGGGTTCATCAGCAATACCCAGGGCTACTTTACCGAATAACTGGATAAAACGTCGATACGCATCATAGGCAAAGCGGGCATCACCAGTTTGTGCTATTTCACCTTTCAGTGTATCCCGGTTAAGTCCCAGGTTTAAAATCGTATCCATCATACCGGGCATGGACATAGCCGAACCGGAACGTACCGAAACCAGCAGGGGATTATCCGGATCGCCGAATTTTTTGCCGGTTTTCTGTTCCAGCTGCTGCATTTGCTCATGAACTTCATCCATTAGATTATCCGGAAGCTCACCGGTTTCCGATGCCAGATATTTCAGACAGGTTTCAGTGGTAATAACGAAGCCGGGCGGAACATTAAGACCAATCTGGGTCATTTCACAGAGATTGGCTCCTTTGCCCCCTAATAAGGCTTTATTTTTGCCGTCGCCTTCTTCAAATGCATAGACCTGTTTATTCATTCCATTTTTTCCTTTGGGATTTTAAATTTCTGTGTTGTTAGATATAAGGTTACTGGCGTCCGTAAAGGGTGTTCATTTTCCTGGCTATAGCCTGGGTTTCTTCAGTGATCTGTTCCCAGCCGAAGCGCCATTGCCAGTTGCCTTCTATGGTGCCCGGGGTGTTCATTCTGTGACCTGCACCCAGTTGCAGTAAATCCTGCAATGGTAGAACCGCCAGCCTGGAAACAGATGCCATGGTAACGCTCATCAGCACCAGGTTCAGGTTTTCATACGGGTAATTAAAATATTCCCGGATAAAGTGTTTTTCGTCTTCAGTTATGGTTTCCAGCCAGGACAGGGTGGTATCGTTATCATGGGTCCCGGTATAAACCACACTGTTTACCTGGTGGTTGTGCGGCAGATAAGGGTTACCGGGTTCACCGGAAAAGGCAAACTGCATAATTTTCATGCCCGGCAGATTAAACTGTTCACGCAGGGCTTCAACTTCTTCGGTAATAATACCCAGATCTTCTGCCACCAGTGACAATTTTGGATAAGCCTCATAAAGTGCCGAAAGTAATTGTTCTCCAGGTGCTTTAACCCAGTGACCATTTATAGCTGTTTCTTCATGTGCCGGGATCTCCCAGCAGGCTTCAAAACCTCTGAAATGATCAATACGAATAACATCAAACAATAACTGCTGGGTTTCTATCCGTTCTTTCCACCAGCTGAAACCAGAGGCTGCCATGGCCTCCCACTGGTAATGAGGATTACCCCAGCGCTGACCGGTTTCAGAGAAATAATCCGGCGGGACACCGGCGACCACTTCCGTTTTACCCTCCTCATCCAGTTTAAAATACTGACGCTGTGCCCAGACATCGGCACTGTCATGAGCCACAAAGATAGGCAGATCCCCAAACAGGTAGATACCTTTACTATTGGCGTATTCTTTCAGGGCCAGCCATTGAGAGAAAAAAAGGTATTGTTCAAACTGGTAAAAAAAGATTTCGTATTTCAGCCGTTCCTGGGCCTTGTTCAGGGCTTTCTTTTTACGCTTTTTTAACGGTTCCGGCCAGTCAACCCAGCTTTTATTAAGGTTTTCCTTTTTCAAAGCACTGTAGAGAGCAAAGTCATCCAGCCAGAAAGCCTGATCCTTGATAAACTGTTTAAACTTACGGCATTCCTCATGATCGCCCTGTTCTTCACTCAGGCGTCTGAAAGTATTAAAGGCGATTAAAATACATTTGGAACGCCCCAGCACATCAGCAAAACAATTATGCAGATCATGTTCTTCCAGCCAGCCCTTATCCACCAGCCACTGCAGGTCAATCAGGCCGGGGTTTCCGGCATGCACAGACTGCGACTGATAGGGCGAACCATCACCATGAGTTGGTCCCAGGGGCAGGGTCTGCCAGACACTGA
>JALVDE010000107.1 GCA_027009375.1 Gammaproteobacteria bacterium | reverse complement strand
CAGAAATATTTAACGGGGATGCATAATAAGGTTCGCTGCAGTCCTTGCCGCCAAAGCGGATACGTGGATTGTTATTGCTGATTTTTTTAGGTGCGAGTGAATGGTCTACCCATTCGTAACCATTGCGGTAAACATCAAATATAGTACCAAACGGCCGGGTATCGCGCTGTCCTTTGGCTCGCTGGTATATCAGGGCCCGGAATTCGCGGTTGATGGGCATGCCGTTGGTATTGGATTCGACAAAATACTGCTGTATTTCGGGGCGTATGGATTCAAACAGAAATCGAAAATGGCCAATAACAGGATACAGTTTTAAAATAGTATGCTGGCGCTGAGTAATGTCATACAGCCCCACTATAATCACCGGTATAAATACCCATAACAGAACATAAGCATCATCCCAGGTTTGTGCCAGTAACCAGGTAAAGGGTATGGCACTGATTGAGAAAATAAAATAGAACTGACGAACGGACATAGAGTAGCTCTTATTTTTAGGTTTAGAACTAAAATTTAGAGTAGAATCCGCGAAGTATTTAAAGCGGGATGACAATACAATACCCTGTTTTTGTCTATTCTGTAAATAAGAATACTGAATAATGGTTATATTTTAACATTAAATAAACAATGTTCAATTATAAAGTGCACTTGATATCTATTTTAAAATTGCTTATATTGTGTGTTACGGTGTTTTTAGGCACAATATGTTGTGTTATTCAAAAAATGTATTTGAAGCTATTGTGTGTAGGTAGAGGTTTAGTTGAACAAAATTCACTGAATATAATAGCTGTCCAACAGGGTGGAAAGTTATTAATTTAATTGGTAACAAATTTTTGTCTTATCCTCGAGTCTGAATTCCTGCCAATAGTTATATATATGACTTTTAGACACATGTTTTCAGGGTCTTTACGTGAAAAATATTAGGGATGTAAGATATCTCTTGTACTGACCGTTGATTTTTGTTTTTACGCTATAAAACAAGGATAAATAGATGGCTTTCCAACAAGCTCCAGAAGAGAATTTATATAAGCAACTATTAAAAAGTTTACCAACCCATATTGTAAAACGTAATACCAAAAGAGTGGTTTTTGATGTAGATAAAATTATTAGTGCCATTAGGGCTGCAGGTGTTGCTAGTGCAGAATTTGATGGAAAAGAAGCTTTCATGGTAGCATCAGAAGCGCTTAAAGTTATATGTCATCGCTTTAGAAATAGCACACCACATATAGAGCAGATTCAGGATGTGGTTGAACAGGCTTTGATTAGTTCTAACTATTATAAAACTGCTCGTGCCTATATCGTTTATCGTGAGCAACACGGTCGCTTGCGTCAGGATAAGCAAACTCTAGTGGATGTTGGTAAAGCAATGAATGAGTATCTTAACCAGGATGACTGGCGTGTAAATGCTAATGCCAATCAGGGGTATTCTCTTGGTGGGCTTATTCTTAATACTGCAGGTAAGGTTACGGCAAATTATTGGCTTACTCATGTTTATCCACCAGAAATAGGAGAAGCACATCGTAATGCTGATTTACATATTCATGATCTTGATATGTTTGCTGGTTACTGTGCTGGCTGGTCTTTACGAAGTTTATTAATAGAAGGACTAAATGGAGTACCTGGGAAAGTTGAAGCTCAACCGCCTGCACATTTTTCCAGTGCTTTAGGTCAGATGGTTAATTTTCTGGGTACTCTACAAAATGAATGGGCTGGAGCACAGGCGTTCAGTTCATTTGATACTTTATTGGCTCCTTATATACGTAAAGATAAACTGAGTTATGAGCAGATACGTCAGGGAATTCAAGAATTTGTTTATAATTTAAATGTTCCTTCCCGCTGGGGAACTCAAACACCCTTTACCAATCTTACATTTGACTGGGTATGTCCTGAAGATCTGCGTGAACAAATACCCGTTATTGCAGGTAAAGAAATGCCATTTTTTTATGGTGATCTTCAAAAAGAAATGGATATGATTAATCATGCCTATATTGAAATTATGAGTAAAGGTGATGCGCGTGGACGTGTGTTTACCTTTCCTATCCCTACCTATAATATTACTAAAGACTTTCCATGGGATAGTGATAATGCTCGTTATTTATTTAGAATGACAGCTAAATATGGTTTGCCATATTTTCAAAACTTTATTAACTCAGAGTTGGATCCAGGGCAAATTAGATCTATGTGTTGCCGTCTACAATTGGATCTCCGAGAACTACATAAACGTGCTAACGGGCTGTTTGGCTCAGCTGAACAAACGGGTTCAATAGGAGTTGTAACTATTAATTGTGCACGTTTAGGGTATCTCCATAAAAAAGATGAGCGTGCTTTAATCAAACATCTAGATAAACTGCTTGACCTGGCACGTGATAGCCTGGAAATTAAGCGAAAATTAATTCAACGTTATATGGACAATGGACTGTTCCCATATACTAAACGGTATCTTGGTACACTGCGGAATCATTTCTCAACTATTGGTGTTAATGGTATCAATGAAATGATTCGAAATTTCAGTTATGACCAATATGATATAAGTGATCATGCTGGTCGAATGCAGGCTGGTCGGTTACTTGAGCATATCCGTAAACGAATGCTTGATTATCAACAGCAAACTGGCCATATGTATAATCTTGAGGCTACACCAGCTGAGGGTACAACCTACCGCTTTGCGAAAGAAGATAAACAACGCTATCCAGATATTTTACAGGCAGGGAGCAATAATGCTCCCTATTATACAAACTCATCTCAACTTCCTGTAGGGTATACGGATGATCCATTTGAAGCGCTAATATTACAAGATGAGTTGCAGACCCGCTATACGGGCGGTACCGTATTACATCTATATATGAATGAACGAATTTCCAGTGCAGATGCATGTGCTCAACTAGTGCGTCGCACGCTGGAAGGGTTTCGTTTACCTTACATTACAGTAACCCCCACTTTTTCTATTTGTCCAGTACATGGATATCTTGAAGGGGAGCATGAATTCTGTCCCCGTTGTGATGATGAAAAACTTGCTGAAAAGTATTGCGCTGAAGTATCTGTTTAAACTAAAAAAGGAGCTATCGATATTATGCATATGCAATTAAAGAAAAATATAAAACTTCGTAATGAAGAACGCCAACGATGTGAAGTCTGGACTAGAGTGATGGGATATCATCGTCCGGTAACATCGTTTAACCCAGGAAAACAAAGTGAGCACCGTGAGCGTTGTCATTTCAAAGAAACATCCAGAGTTTAACAATCACTTGGCTATTGGGGGGGTAGTACCATTTACCACTATTGATTTCCCAGGTAAGCTTTCTGCTGTGGTTTTTTGCAAAGGTTGTAGCTGGAGTTGTAGTTATTGTCAAAATCCTCATTTAATAGCAACTGCACCAGGTAATGACTGGGAGAAATTGGAGTCATTTATGCGACAGCGTAAAGGTTTGCTTGAAGCTATCGTTTTTAGTGGTGGTGAGCCGCTGCTTCAATTTGGACTGGAGTCAGCATTAATGTATTGTCAGGAAATGGGATTTGCGACAGGTTTACATAGCTCCGGTAGTTTACCACAACGGTTTGCGCGTGTATTGCCACGGCTCGATTGGGTGGGATTTGATGTAAAAACAATATTTAGTAAATATACTGATATTACTGGTATTCCTGGCAGTGGGGAAAAAGCACGTACTAGTTTGAAGCTTTTACTTGATAGTAATGTAAATTATGAAGTACGTACAACTGTTGATCAACAATATATAGACTATAATATACTTTGGAAATTGGCACTGGAACTTAAAGGAATGGGTGTTAGAAGCTATGTTTTACAAAGATGTCGTACTGAAAAGCAGGTAGTAATGCCAGATCTTTTATCAGATAAAAAATGGCTAACAAAAATTTCAGATTTGTTTGAAAACTTTGAGGTTCGAAGCTGATTTTGATGTTAATAGTAATAAACCTTTAATCTAAAACAACTACATATTAGGCTGTTATACGATGTGGTTAAACTTTATACACAAAACTTCAATAGCCCCTAGTAATTTTTTTAAGTTCAAAGGCCGGTGCATTGCGATCTACGGCTTTAGCCTTTTCGTCTGTAACCCAGTTAATGACTCTTTTGTTTACTTTATGGCCGTTAAGGGTTCCGGAATTGTTCTGCTGTACTTTATCACAGGCATTAAGGCATTGACCGCACTGGGTACAGGTAAATTTGGCGCGTTTAATGCTGCGGGTATGCAGGCGCATAGGACAGGCTTTATCACATTCCCGGTCACAGTACTGACACAGATAAGCGCGGGGTTTATCAAAGCTGACCACCATGGCTTTGCTGTTGGCCATCCAGATTAAGCTCTGAAAAACACCGACTGCGCAGCCGAACTT
>JALVDE010000106.1 GCA_027009375.1 Gammaproteobacteria bacterium | reverse complement strand
GGCCAGTCCGTAAAAAACATTTTTCCCATTATTGATGCAACCACCCGGGAGAGTATAGAAAACCCGGTAGAAAAAGTTCTTTCAACTGGTCAGACCATTTATCTAAGTAACCATACTACGCTTATTTCCCGTTCCGGCATTGAATACCAGATTTCCGATTCTGCCGCCCCTATTCGTAACGAAGCAGGTGAAATAATGGGCATGGTGCTGGTCTTTAACGATATCACTGAACAATACCGGCTACGGGAACTGGCAGCCAGAAGCAAGCGCGATATGCAGGCTATTATGGATCACTCACCTTCCGTGATTTATGTAAAAGATACTCAGGGACACTTTACTTTTATCAACCAGAAATTTGAAGAACTGTTTCATATTACCCGTGAGGAGATTGCAGGAAAAACCGATTTTGATCTATTTCCAAAGGCCTTTGCTGAGGAATTTTCTAAAAATGATCAAAAAGTATTAAGCAACGCAAACACTCAGACCCTGGAAGAGCAGGTACCGCAGGATGATGGAATTCATACCTATTTTTCTGTCAAGTTTCCCCTTTACGATTACAATAACAACATATACGCACTCTGTGGTGTTTCAACCGACATCACCGAACAGAAAAAAACCGAAGCCACCCTACGCCGTTCACAGAAAATGGAAGCCATTGGTCAGCTCTCCGGCGGCATTGCCCATGACTTTAATAATCAACTGGGCGTTGTTATCGGCTATCTGGATTTCCTGAAACAGCATACGGCCAATGAACCTAAAGCCCGGAAATGGGTAGATAGGGCTACCAAGGCCACCCTGCGCTGTATTGATCTAACCCGTCAGTTACTGGCTTTTTCCCGCAAGCAAAGTACAGAAACCAGCCCGGTTAATATTAATACCAGCCTGAAGGAATTTAACAATATGATTGCCCGCTCCCTGACTCCGGAAGTCAGCGTTGAGTATTTCCTGGCTGAAAACCTTTGGCATACAGAGATTAATGAAGGTGAATTTCAGGATGCCATTTTAAACCTGGTGATTAATGCCAGGGATGCCATGTCCCAGGGCGGTAAACTGATCCTTGAAACCAGCAACACCTATCTGGACAGCTATTTTTCTTCCAATATTTCTGATATTCAGCCTGGAGAATATGTACAGTTAATGCTCAGTGATACCGGCAACGGCATGGATGAGACCACCCTGGAACACATTTTTGAGCCATTTTTTACCACCAAGCCCAAAGACAAGGGAACCGGCCTGGGTATGTCAATGGTATATGGCTTTGTTAAACGTTATAAGGGTTATATAAAAGTCTATTCTGAACCCGGCACAGGTACTACTATTCGTATGTATCTGCCGCGCAGCACCAGAGGACTGGCCATCCAGCAGGACTCTAATCCAGGTGAAATACCACGGGGCAATGAAACCGTACTGATAGTAGATGATGAACCGGAATTACTGCAGCTGGCCAGACATTATCTGGATGATCTGGGCTATAAAACCTATACAGCAGAAAATGCTCACCGGGCTTTAGAACTTCTTGAACAGCATTCCATTGATATTATTTTCAGCGATGTCGTTATGCCCGGAGGTATGAATGGTTATGAACTGGCACAGGCGGCCGTAAAACAGAATTCAAAGCTGAAAATACTGCTGACCTCCGGCTTTACCTCCAAAACCATGGCACATAATGGCCTGGCGAAATTTGCCGCCCACCTGCTCAGCAAACCCTATCTTAAAAGTGAACTGGCCCGACACATTCGTCTGGTACTGGATGAAAAGGAGGCCTCATGAATACACCGCAACTGGTGGTAATTGATGATGAAGCCGACCTGGGTTCCCTGGTCTGTGACGTGGCAGAACAAAGCGGCTTTGGGGTCAGCCAGTTCACCAGTGCCCGACAGTTTATGGAGCAGTATAATGGCTGTGTCGATGTCATTGTACTGGATCTGATGATGCCTGATATTGATGGTATTGAAGTGATTCGGTTTTTATCTCAAAACCAGTGTCCGGCACAGATTATTATAATGAGCGGCTTTGATTCCACAGTACTGCATTCAGCTCAGAAGCTGGCCAGTGAAAGAGGCCTGTCCTTTGCCGGCAGCCTGACCAAACCATTTCGTTTATCTCAGCTGACAGAACTGCTGGAAAGCCTGGAGATAAAAGCCCGCTGTCATTCTCCCGGAACCACTATTGAGCCGCCCAGTGCTGCGGAGCTTAAACAGGCTCTTGAAAATAATGAGCTGGTGGTCTTTTTTCAGCCCAAGATCAGTCTTAACGGTGACAGTAAGACTGCAGCAGAAGCCCTGGTTCGATGGCAGCATCCTGAACACGGCCTGCTGACACCCGATTATTTTATTGATACGGCCGAACAGCATGGCCTGATTGACCAGCTGACCTGGGTAGTGCTGCGCCAGGTTATGTCACAATGCAGCCAGTGGCATGATCAGGGGCTGGGGGTTCAGGTTGCAGTAAACATGTCAGCCCATACCCTTAAAGATCTGAATCTGCCGGAACAGATCGGCAATATGCTGCAGCAGTTCGCTCTGGACCCTTCACATCTGGTGCTGGAAGTGACGGAAACGGCTCTGATGGAAGAGTTAATAAAATCCCTGGATATTCTCACCCGTCTGCGCATGCGCGGTATTCGCCTCTCCATTGATGACTTTGGTACCGGTTATTCTTCCTTAATTCAGCTCTACCGGGCGCCATTTTCAGAGATAAAAATTGACCGTTCCTTTGTGGCTGAAATGGATAATGACCAGGAAGCTGCAACCATTGTACAGACTATTATTGACCTGGGTAAAAACCTGAATATGAAAACAGTGGCCGAAGGTGTGGAAACAGAAGACTGTAAAGACAGGTTGAAAGCACTGGGCTGTGAACAGGCACAGGGTTATCTGTTTGCCCGGCCCATGCCTGCTGATGAGTTTTTCAGGTGGTATCAAACGTATCCGCATTAAAACAGATGTACTGACAGATAAAGAGACAGGCGTGTTAAAAATATAGTGGATGTAAGGACTGGCTAATGAGTTCTCGCTAAAATAGAGTACCCAGGCAACCTGGAAAAATTCAGTCCGCTTAATGGATTACTGAATTTTCCGATTGTCTGGATATAAACTATACTTATTTCTCAAATTTTCCCATGGATTTAACTGCTTTTTCCTTTGGGTTATCCAGGCAGTAATCGTAGAATTTATTGGTCATTTCTTCTACCTGTTTTTTATTGAAGCTGGTTTTTCCTGCTTTTCCCATCCAGTAACCATGAATAAAACTTATTGACATATCTCGATTACCCCCACTCATACGCATAACATCTTTACAGGTATAAGCATTAATATCAATATCTTCTGAGTTAGTCTCTAAAGCAAATGAAGTACTGCTTGCAGTTATTACTACTGCAGCACAGGCAGTCATTATGGTCTTCATTGTGTAATGCATCTTTAACATAAAATAATTCCTCTTTAAATTTAGTTTTCCAGTCTGTGATCGGTTAATAGTTAGAGTTTCGGGAGCGTGCCATACAGGCATCATAAGTACGCTTATAAACATCATTACGTGCATTACTATTCCTGACTCCACCTAATACGCCGCCCAGAACAGCACCTCTTCCAGCAGCCTTACTGCTATCGCCCACAATTGCACCAAATGCAGCACCAGCCAGAGCGCCTCCTGCTATGCCACCCGTAGTACTGCTTGCACCCCGTTCTGCACGATCGGCTTCAGCGGCACAGTCGGCGGCTGAAACCGCCAGTACAGGCTGTGCCAGCAGCAGTGTAACAGCAGTAATCATGGTTCCTGCTATTAACACTATATCTTTGCGTATATGTAATGACATTATTACTCTCCCTAAAATTTACACAAATTTGAATACTGCCGAAATTTAGACAATCTGATTTATTTCAATTTGCCATCACAATGATCATAACACCTGCTTCATCACAACAAGACTAAAAGTTGAACAAGACTATGAATTTGAACAAGACTATGATTCGAATATTTCGTAGTTCCAGTTAAAAATAATATATAAACAACCTAAGCTTTGCAATCAAATAACAATTTGTCTGCACAAGCCATGTAAACCTGTTATAAACAAGTTGATAAAATACCTTATAAACCCCACAATAATACTATTGTTTTAACTGATTCAGGTATTTGCTATGTCACAACATTATGATTTAATTTCCATCGGCGCCGGCAGCGGCGGTCTTTCAGCAGCAGAACGGGCAGCACAATACGGAAAAAAATGTGCCGTCATTGAAAGTAATGAAGTAGGCGGTACCTGTGTCAATATCGGCTGCGTACCTAAAAAAGTCATGTGGAATGCAGCAAATATTGCCCATGCTATACAGAATGCGCCTGACTACGGTTTTGAT
>JALVDE010000105.1 GCA_027009375.1 Gammaproteobacteria bacterium | reverse complement strand
AAACTGGCGGTGTGGCCGTCCTCGCCCATGCCCAGCAGCACCATATTAAAGGGCAGATAATTTTGAATCAGCTCAGCATATTGACGGGCGCCTTCTTCCGGGCCCAGTTCAGCGGGAATGGGGTGAAAGTTTTCGGCCGGGAAACTGACTTTGTTCAGCCAGGTTTGTTCCACCATCAGACTGTTACGTTCCGGGTCATCTGCCGGCAGACAGCGCTCATCACCCAGAAAAAGCTGCCATTTGTCCCAGGGCTGAGGCTGTTCGGCCAGCAATTCATAAATGCGTTTCGGGGTGGTGCCTCCTGCCAGTACCAGGGTAAACCGGCCCTGCCGGGCCATGGCTTCCTCTGCTTTTGAGAGAATATGTTTAACAGCCTCCCGGGCTACCTCTTCAGCACTGGGGTAGTAATACCAGCTGACTTTATCATTCATTATTGCTTCCGGCTTTTTCTTTAATTATCTAATGGCAACTTAACGGCTTAATGGCCCTGCCGCATAGAGGGCTGGCCCGTACAGGGCCGTTTTATCGTTCATTATCACTTTAACCGGCATGGCTTCCAGTAAATGACTCATACGGCCTTTACGAGTAAAGCCTTCCATAAACCGGCCTGATTGTAACTGTTTTATGATTTTTGGTGCAATACCGCCGCCCAGAAAAACACCGCCGCGGGACATGATTTTTAAGGCCTGGTTAGCGGCTTCCACCCCATAAAAATAGCAGAACCAGTCCAGTGCCTGTACACAAAGCGGATCTTTACCTGTCTGTGCAGCCATAGAAATTTCAGCTGCGGCATCTCCCTTGTTCATGGCTTCTGCCAGCCACTCCGGCGGCTGAACACCCTGGTCATGGCATAAAAACTGATAAATATTGTCCAGCCCCATACCGGAGACAATACGTTCCCAGCTGACATGCTCAGGATACTTACGGTGTAAAAATTCACACAGCCGGTACTCAGTTTCACTGGTCGGACTGAAGTCCGTATGC
Organism: Gammaproteobacteria bacterium; assembly: GCA_027009375.1. Lineage (GTDB taxonomy): Bacteria > Pseudomonadota > Gammaproteobacteria > GRL18 > GRL18 > JANELJ01. Next base: position 13,602 of record JALVDE010000105.1, on the reverse strand, counting down.
CCGCCTTCTGAGGCAAACGGGATATGCTGGTGCCCGTTCCAGAACAGTCCGGCTTCACCCAGACCGGTACCAGCGGCAATAATAGAGGCATTACCCGGTGTACTTTTACCCCGGTTAAGCTCAACAAAATCATCCGGCTTTAATACCGCTATACCCCAGGCATTGGCTTCCAGATCATTGAGCAGTGCTGTTTTTTGCCAGCCGAACTGTTTAGCCAGCTGCGTCCCGTCAATAGCCCAGGGCAGGTTCGTTACCCGGCAGCGATTATCCTGCACCGGCCCGGCCACGCCAAAGCAGGTATATTGTATGGCTGCAGCCAGTTTCTGTACTTGTGATTCAGCCAGAAACAGGCACAAAATATCGGCCAGTGAAGTATGGCTGCCGCTCTGCCAGGTCTGTTCATAAAGAGAATTAACCTGACTAATGCCGTTATTCTCTGTGACTTCAAAAATACCCAGGTTGGTTTTGGTGCCGCCAATATCACCGGCCAGTACTTTCATATTACCCCTGCTGCCTCTATACTTTATACATGGGCTTCAATGTATGCTTTTAGCGGGGGACTTGCAATGCATAGACATCATTTTTTTATCGCAATGGTTAACATACTACTCTTAACCGCCTGCCAGTCCAATGAACTCAGCCCTGAGGAAATAGCACTGCAGGATGCCGCTGATGAGCGGGTATCCAGCCTGCTGTTTGAACAAAATCTGGATAACCACGCTTCCTATAATGTTCATAAAGATGGTTCAGTCATTATCCGCTTTGACCGTAACGTCAGTTCCGAAAGATATACGGACATTGTACAAAAGTTAAGAGCGGCTCCTGAAATCAGCAGTGTCTATGCTGAACAGGGCGGACAACAGGTTTGTCCCCTGAATTCTATACATAAATAAACCTGCAGCAAATACTTAAGTATTTGCTAATACAGCCGCTAATAAGACTAATCTTATTTTTTGTATTTAATCTTTTTTGAACAGGCGCCTGTTTAAACTAAAACACGGCCTGATAAAGAAACCCTGAAGAATAAAAACGCTATGAAAAAACAGGACATCCGCTACTCCGTTGGCATTAAGGTTATTTTACCTCTGGCCATTATCTTTCTATTGGCCATGGGGCTTTCTAACTGGTTTTTCAGCAATCATCTGTCTGAACAGATCCATGAGGATGTTATCAAGCAGACTCAAAGCACGGCCACTAACTTTTTTGACAGCCTTAATACTATGATGCTGACCGGTACCATTAGTAATAAGCAGATACTGAAAGACAAGGTACTGAAAATACCAGCCATCAAGGAATTGCGGGTTTTACATGGTGATGGTCATTTACCCGGTACTGTGCACAGTACTGAAAATAAAATTCAGGATCCGTTAGATGAACGGGTCATGCAGGGCGAGGAAGTGATTGAGTGGGGTGAGCAGGATGGTAAACCGGTCCTGTTTTATCTGAAACCCCTGATAGCTACTAAAAACTATAATGGCGTTAACTGCCTGTTATGTCACCAGACCCAGGAAGGCAAGCTTATTGGTGCCGTGCGTATTGTCTACTCTATGGAAAAAGAACAGGAGGAAATTGATTCTGCACTGTGGACAGGTATTGTAATTAGTCTGTCTATTTTTATTGCTGCGATTATTTTTGCCTTTCTTATTTTCCGCAAGGTCGTAGTGACACCACTGAGTGAATTTCGTAAAACCGTTTATCTTATTGAACAGGATAATGATCTGACCCAAAGGATCCAGGTTGACAGTAAGGATGAGTTTGGTAAAACCGCCAAAGTGATTAACAGCCTGCTGGAAGAATTTCAGACTGTATTAAGTAATGTCTCCAGGGCCAGTAAGGATCTGGCCGGCTCATCCAGCCAGCTAAACAATATTACAGAAAATACACTCAATAGTGTTAATGAACAGTACCAGAAAATTGAAATAATTACCGAGGTCACACAAAACCTGTCAGAAAGCTCCAATCGGGTTTCCGAATGTTCACTGGATGCCGATAATGCCGTACTGGAAACCCAGAAAGATGCGGATTTCGGAGACCAGATGACCCAAAAGGTATCTCAGCAGCTAAGCAGCCTGGCTTGCAGTGTCACCGATGCCAGCCAGATATCACTGGCCCTGGCAGAAGACAGTCAGAACATATCTAAAGTTTTGCATACCATTAAGGAAATTGCTGAACAGACTAATCTACTGGCTCTAAATGCCGCCATTGAAGCCGCCCGTGCCGGCGAGCATGGCCGTGGTTTTGCAGTAGTAGCCGACGAGGTGCGCCAGCTGTCTCAGAAAACTCAGGAATCCACTCTGGTGATTCAGGATATTATTGAAAAATTACAGAAAAATTCATCACTGGCCGTGGATAAAATGACTCAGAGCACAGAAGTTTCCAGAAAAACTTCAGAACTGGCGGAACAGGCGGAACAGGCACTGCAGAAAATAAACGAATCTGTCACCACCATTAAAACCAAGAACCATGAAATTGTCAGTGTGGCTGAGGAGCAGAGTATTATCACCCGTAATATTTATGAAAATATTCAGCAGATCCACGACCATGCCACATATTCCAGGGAAAAAGCTGAGGAAACCAGCCAGTCCAGTCACCAGTTATCCAAGCTGGCCCTGATGCTGGAAAAACTGGTAGAAAAATTTAAGGTTTAAGCTGATACAGGTTAAGAACTGGGCTAAAACGGAAACATTTTTACCGGCGACGGCATCCGGTTAACATCCTGCCCCATAACGCCGAGTTTTCTGTTAAGGCTTTGCATCTGCTTGTTAATTTTTTTCAGGTTATAGTTGATATTATTGATGCTGCCGCTAAAACCATGCGCATCTTCCTGCATCAATTGAACCGTTTGAGCAATATGAGTCAGCACGGCAACTGAATTATCCGGCTGAACAATCGAATGGCTGATAGCCTGGGTATGGCGAGCCACCTCTTTGATCCCGGCTTCCACTGAGCCTATATTAGACTGCATTTGCTCAATGGCACGGGTCATAGACGATACTCCTTTTGCCATATTTTCAATATAAGCATTGGTTTTCTGTATATTCTGCTGCTGTGACCAGACCAGAAAAACAATCAGCGCAAAAAACACCAGTAATACCAGAACACCATAACGAATGATCCGGGCATTGCTACGTCCAAGCTCTTCCTGGGATTTTATGGCCTCAATAAACTGCAGCTGAATATTTTCAACCGTAGTCTCATTTATATTCCCTGTTTGTTCCTGTTCTTCAATAGTCATTTAATACCCGTGTTTAATAGTCTGTTGTTTTTTTAAAAAAGCCTGGTGATTGTTTTAGGATTATAACTGCTGATACTCCCTGAGCAAATTATCGGCCTCCTCTCTGGACAGAATTTTCCATGGCAGGGGGAAAAGACCGGCGACTTTCTGCTGGTATTTTTTATAAACCTCACCATGGTAAGCAATCAGTTTTTTTTCTTCCAGGCGGGAACCATAGATAAAGTAAGCGGTTACCAGTAAATAAACCACCAGCTGCACGCTGGATACATCCCGGGTCCAGATAATCACCAGGCCAAAAAAATACCAGGGATGCCGGACATAGCGGTGAAAAGGTGAAATCTGAAATTTCTCCTGATCGTGGACACTTTGATTACCTTCTTTAAGCTGCCTTGTGCCCCAGAACTCTGACAGATCGTAATGGTTTAAGGAATAAAGAAAGCCTGTTACTGCCAGCAGGGCCAGAGCCGAAGTAAGGTAAAAGCCCGGCCCCTGCCACTGCCATAACGGCTCACCGGGATAAAGCAGGACCAGCACCGCCAGAGGGATAGATAATATAATAGCCAGGGCATTAAACATCAGCCTGTAATAAGGCATCAGTCCCGGCCAGCGCCGTGCCACCCATTGCTTGACCATCAAAGAAGCCATCAGCGAATGAAAGGCAAAATAACTGATAAATACCGCAGCTATAATGAGATAAGGTATTGTATTATTCAAAAGGATTCCTGTGTTTTGAATAATACTACCAAAGATTACACGGCAGTGTAATCTTTTTCCCTCTCCCGCTAAGAGAGGCTAAAAGATTATTTAAGCTCCAGTTTAAATGGATAGTGCCGTAACTGCTGCCCTTCTGATACCGTTAACAGGGCTTTTACCGGCGTCCCCTGATAATTGAGTAAAATTTTATAATGGTTCTTATCAAAATCCCTGTCAGCCTGGACAGCAAAACCATAATCAATAGCTGCTGTGGAAATCCGGTTATTATCTTTATCCAGCAGGACAATATTCAGCAGCCTGTCCCTGCGGCCTGAAACTTCAAAGCCCATTACCGTATTACCCAAACGAACCATTTTCAGTTTCAGTCCGACATCTTCCCAGACTGCACCAATATTTAAATCCGTAAAACTGCTGCTGTGTTTGGAAAGCGGCAGGTGCACAATAATTTCTCCCTCTATGGATTTAAGTGCTTGCTGCTCATCTTTCCAGGGCAGTTTAAAATCAATAGTGGTATCCATCCAGGGCTGATTTTTATCCGGCACAAACTCACCGTTCATATAGTAACCCTTAGCCTTAAGCAGGTAAAAATTCGACTGACCTGTCTGGCTATCATCCTGAATCGGTTGTTCGGTATTATTGTCACGGTTCTTTTCAGGATAGTTCAGTTTAACTTCCAGAGCCGATAAATTATGCTGCAGTTCCTCTATTACCGGGGTTTTAATCAGCAGTCGGCCAGAAGTACCCCAGTGACGGCTGGTTTTCAGAGAATACAGGCCCAGGTTAAACGGCCCGTTATGCCAGTAAGCCAGCAACTGACCATACCAGCCGTTTTTCTGCTCCAGTTCCAGTGGCGGGTAATCCTGATAGAGCTTATTCCAGCTTTCCAGTGATGACAGTTTGATGGATTCAATGGGATACTGCCATTGGTCTTTTGTTGGGTATGGAGGGAATTGAGTAATATTTACCGGGTAAATCAGGTGTTCAGTTTCACTGGCATAAATCACTTCTATAGTGTCGATTTTACCATGAAAATTCTGTGTGACTGAACGGCCAGAGCCAACCAGGTTTGTCATGGATGAGCGGGAAGCACCACTCAGGTACTGATGCTTATCATTTAGAGCTCTAACGCTTAATATACGCTGTTCGTTACCGGATACGGTATAAGAAAGCACATCATCAGCACTGGGTTTAAATAAAATACGACTGCCGTATCGGGACAGAACTTTATTTTCATTATTTTTCTTAAAACGGACGGCCTCTGTACGGGTAGCCAGATTCAAATTTATCTCAGCTTTTAGAGCTTTTACCTTGGCAAAATCCACCTCTTTTTTCAGACGCACTTTTTTGCGCAGTTCCAGCTCCGTATATTGAACCGGTTTATTATTAATAAAGGTGGTTCTGGCCAGCCCAAAACTGTTGAAATAGTCGTCAATTGCCGGAGTTTTATTACAGCCGGCATTAGCAAGCACATTATTACCCTGACGGTCTTCTACTGCCGTAATTTGAATCCAGGCCTGCCTGTTACTACTGTTGGGGATATTCTGACCCTTACCTCTTAACTGCAGAACAATCTGTTCCTTATCCAGCTGAATTTCATCTATGGTTAAAGCAAACGGTCCCTGCTGCCAGACCGGATTAAAAAAGCTGTCGTACTGTTTATTAAACGGTTTTAGTTGATTGCTATCTATCCGAGCATAATATTTTTGCGGACTGGTATCAATTTTTTCCTGTACTGCTTTTCTCTGTACATTAGTTTTTGTGCCATCGACCGGTTTGATCTCCATGGAAAAAAATGTATCAATAAAATCATTAACTGATACAGCCAGCGACTCTTTTAGCTGTTTATCCACCTGCAAATGGATATCAAGCATTCCAGTCTTTTGCTCTATGCTGACTTTATCCAGTAAAGTCTGAACACTGGTAAGTCCTCTGCTTTTTAACTGCATTTTTTTCAGCTGCTCAATAAACGCCTCACGCCCGTCAGTCAGCCATTTTTGATCCCGGCTGTTCAGACGAACATTCATATCTGCCATTGGCGGCAGTACTTCAACACTCAGTCCTGCATATATACTGTCAACTGCCGTATTTTCACGGGCAATATCTTTACTGATCACCGATACCAGTCCGGTGGCTAACTGACTGCCCTGCTGTGGTTTAAATAAAGCCATGGCCACCAGTTTGTCGCTGCGGTAGCTTTCCCAGCCGGACAGATCAGTATTAGATTCTGACTGTACACTATTACCATTCTTCACTAATGCCAGTACATTATCCAGCTGACCATCAGGGGCAACAATAATACGGCCAGGTTCAATAAAAACTTCTTTATAAGCTTTTTTCCGGCAATTAACAGGATTAATCTGAGCAATACGTATCCGGTTGACAGAACCGTAAAGCGGTTTACCGTTATAGTTTTTACGCAGAAACTGCCTGACAGCCGGGACTGAAAATTGTCCAAACAGAAAAACCGGTGTCACCAGCTTATCATCCACCGGGTAAGCAGCCATTAATATATGAGTCAGGCTGCCGTCCAGATTAATACCGGATTTTTTCAGCTGTTCAAAAAAATCACCCTCCAGAGCCGGCAGTGCCTGAGGATCATCAATAAAATAACTTTTTATGGTATTCAGACGCTGATAATTGGCATAAGCAAGAAAAACCAGTGGTTCACTGGCCAGGGACTGTTCAATCTGAACAATAGTTTCGGGTACTGCCATCTGAGACTGGAACTGGTTCCAAAAATGATACCCAGCAGCAGATATGGCAAGGACAACAAAGATAACTACGGATACTATTAACGGTATTTTTACACCTTTTCTGTGTTTCTTTTTTGAGTGCTTTCTGGTTTGCTGCTCTGCCCGTTTCTGTTGAGCTATTTTTACCGTTTCATCTTTCAGGATAATCACTTCCAGACCGGCCTGGGTGAATAACTGCTGTAATTTCTGAGCATGTGCCTGATCATGTGCTCTGCGAATAATAACCGCTTTACCGGAGAAAAATTTCTGCTGTATTTTTTGCTCGGGGATTTTGGTCAGACGAACAATATTGTCAATAACCGTTTCTTTTGAAAAACCTTCACGCAGTCGCCCCCTGAATACAACCTTATACATCCCCCGGTTTTTTCTGGATTTTTTACGTTTTTCTGATTTATTTTCTGGGTGCTGTTCTGAATCAGCTTTCTGGTTTTTTTTATCATTACCGGCCGGCATACTTTTTTTCCCTGATTATGGTTCCTGCAACTCTTGTTCCTGTACGATAATTCTGACACCCACTGAGTATAGTTACTTTTCTTAATAAATATATTGCGGTATTTAACACCTTGCACTTTTTCCATAAAAGCTGATGACCAGATCAAAATGTCATGACAACACAGTTTGTCATGACATAAAAGCATGACAACATAAACTTGCCGTTACTTTTTGAAACAGCTATATTATCAGAAATACCGTACTTCCTGCTTATTAAGCAAGTTGGCACGACACATGCTAATAATAATTACTTATTCAGATGAAATAGTTTATCTTGTCGGCTTATGAATACTGTGTCCCCCCCTGCAGTTCATAATTCGTCCAGACAATCCATTTCATCTGAATGATTTCTTAATTAAATTAATAATGTAAGATGGCAGTTATTAGTTTAAACGCACAACTATAATATTCTCATAATAAATTGTGCCCATTCAAAAAAACAACAGGTAACCAACATGGCTTCTGACCAACCCCCAAACCAGAGTCCGCGTTTTTTTTCCCGTAAATTTATTGTTCCGATTCTGTTGGTTTTCGTTTCCGGCATACTGGCTTTTGCTGGCTTTAATTCCATACTGACTTATACCAATGAAATGGAATTTTGCACTTCCTGTCACAGTATGAAAGTCAATCTGGAAGAATATAAAGAAACCGTACATTATAAAAATGCTTCCGGTGTCCAGGCTATTTGTTCAGACTGCCATGTACCCAAAGCCTTCCTGCCCAAAATGAAAGCTAAAATCCTGGCTTATAAAGATGTACTGCATGAAATACTCGGTACCATAGATACTAAAGAAAAATATGAAGCACATCGCTGGGAAATGGCCTCCAGAGTCTGGGCAAAAATGGAAGCCACAGATTCCAGGGAATGTCGCAGTTGCCATAATTTTGATAATATGGCCTTTAGTGAACAGGATCGCAGCGCCCGTAAAAAACACCCCAGAGCTCAGTTAAAAGGCCAGACCTGCATTGACTGCCACAAGGGTATTGCCCATGAAGAGCCTGATGAACCAGATGAAGAGGAAGAGACTGATTCATGAACAGACTGACCCTGCACAACTATCTGCTGTTACTGGTTTCTGTCGGCCTGCTGTTTATGAGTACCCATTGTCTTGCAGCCAGTAACCCCGGCCTGGAAAAATTTAAAGATCCCACTCCGCAGGAAAAAGAACTCATGCAGGCGGCCATTGTAGGAGATATTGACACTGTCAGACAACTCCTGGATCAGGGTGTCAGTCCTGATGCTCATGGCCGCTATGGTAAAACCGCCCTGATGTTTGCCGTTGAAGAAGGCAATAAGGATGTCGCTGATCTGTTACTTGCCCGGGGAGCCAATGTTAATGCGGTTACCACACCAGGCTGTACAGCTCTGACCATTGCCTCTGAAGGTGGATATGACGATATTGTTGCCACCCTGCTTAAAAAAGGCGCTAACACACAGGCAAAAACCCGTGCCGGCTGGAATGCACTGATGATGGCCGTTATTTATAATCACCCGAAAGTGCTGCAGGAACTGATTAATGCCGGTGCCAGTGTGGATACCCAGGACAAGGACGGCAATAGTCCCTTAATGCTGGCAGCCAAAAATGGACATGTGCATATTATTGAAATGCTGCTTAAGGCCGGTGCGCATACGGAATTACGCAATAAAGACGGCGGTAATGCTTTAATGATCGCTGCTGCCAATGGTCAGCTTGAAGTCATAAAAGCTCTGCTGAAATACGGCTGCAATATTGATTCACAAAGTTCAGACGGTTCCACGGCCCTGTTCTGGGCCAGCGAAGCCAATCAGCTTAAAGCTATGGAATTACTTTTAAAGATGGGCGCCAATCCAAATCACCAGGATAAAGATGGCAGTACAGCCGTTATGGAGGCTTATCTGCAAAGAAACTTTGATGCCGCAATCTTACTATACAGATATGGTGCCGATCCTAATATAAAAGATAAAGATGGTCTGTCCGGTCTCGACTATGCCCGGCAGGTTTATAATTACGACAGCACCCATAACAAAAATTAAATATATAAACTGGACGGACACTAACAAAATAGCGATAAGCTATAAAACATCAGGATCATCTAAGGAGGATCTATGAAAGCAAGTAGAAAACTACTGACGTTGTTGCTTATCGGGGGAATGTCAGTATCTGCCAATAGTATGGCTGAAACAGCTTCAGCCCAGGCACTGGCGAATACCTGTGCCGGCTGCCACGGTACTGACGGCAGTAGTAATGGCCCCGCCACACCTACTCTGGCAGGTATTTCAGTTGATTATTTTAAGGATGCTATGGCTGACTATAAAGCCAAAGACGGCCGTTATTCTACTATTATGAGCCGTATTGCCAAAGGCTATAGTGAACAAGAAATTGCCCTGATGGCTGATTACTTCTCCAAACAGACTTTTGTTCGTAAAGCACAGCAGTACGATCCGAAACTGGCCAAGCAGGGTGGTAAACTGCATAGAAAATACTGTGAGAAATGTCATGAAGATGGTGGCCGCTCTTCTGAAGATGATGCCGGTATTCTGGCCGGTCAGTGGATGGATTACCTCCACTACACCATCGACGACTTTAAGAACGGTCGCCGCGAAATGCCCAGGAAGATGAAAAAGAGGGTCAGCAAGCTGGAAAAAAACAAAGGTCCGCAAGCACTTGAGGCACTGATTAACTACTACGGCAGCCAAAAATAAAGGGAGGTCACTCACATGTCAGACATTTCACGTAGACATTTTATACAGATCACAGGCGGTGCAGCTGCAGTCAGTACTTTAGGTTTCAGCAATATTCTACTGGCCGGTAAAAGCGCCGGTCATGTTGTTATTATCGGCGGCGGTATTGGTGGTGCCACAGCAGCACGTTATATAAAACGTGCCGATCCTGCTGTTGCTGTCACCATTTTCGAGCCTAACGCTGATTATTACACCTGCTTTATGAGTAATGAGGTCATCAGCGGTGAACGTTCTATTGACTCCATCAAATTCGGTTACCAGAACCTGGAATCCATGGGCATCAAAATTGTCCGGGATTATGCCACTAATATTGACGCTGGTAAAAAACAGGTTGCCACTAAAGCCAATGGTAATGTTGCCTATGACCGCTGCATTGTTTCCCCCGGTGTGGACTTTAAATGGGAAATGATTGAAGGCTACGACGCAAAAGTTGCCGCAGAAAAAATTCCCCATGCCTGGAAAGCCGGCCCTCAGACATTGATGCTACGTAAACAGCTGGAAGCCATGAAAGACGGCGGAACCGTTATTATTGCACCACCACCCAACCCATTTCGTTGTCCTCCCGGACCCTATGAACGCGCCAGTCAGATTGCCTGGTATCTGAAGCATAACAAGCCCAAGTCCAAGGTATTAATCCTGGATGCCAAGGACAAATTTTCCAAGTTCGGTCTCTTTATGCAGGGCTGGAAGAAGCATTACGGCTACGGCACAGATAACAGTATGATTGAATGGGTCAAGGGTGCTGAAGGCGGTATTATTGAGGGCGTCAACCCAGCCACCAATACGGTTATTGGCAGCGTGGGTGAATACAAGGGTGATGTCATTAATATTATCCCGGCTCAGAAAGCAGGCAAAATTGCCTTTACCGCCGGGCTGGTCAATGACAAGGGCTGGTGTCCGGTTGATCAGAAAACCTTTGAATCCACTATCCATAAGGATGTTTATGTTATTGGTGATTCATCAGTTGCTTCTCCGCTGCCTAAATCCGGCTATTCAGCTAACTCAGAAGCCAAAGTCTGCGCCGCTGCTGTTGTGGCCAGTCTGCATGGTAAACCAGCGGGCATTCCCACTCTGATCAATACCTGTTACAGCCTCATCACACCGGAAGATGGTATTTCCGTCGCCATGGTGTATGGCTTCGACGGTAAGAAAATTCAGAAAGTCAAAGGCTCTGGCGGCCTGACACCCATGGATTCCTCTGCTGCAATGAGAAAGCGCGAAGCCAGTTATGCCCATAGCTGGTTTAACAATATTACTCACGATACCTTTGGCGGTTAAAAGACAAAGGTGATTAATACAGTCACTGACGAAAAAGCTCACTCTGTTTGTTCAGGGTGAGCTTTTCTTATAGTGCTACAGAAGTGGCATAATATATTCATTAAAACTTTCTTCATCAAGTTGACCACGATGAATGTATTTTATCTCTCCATTTTTATCTATTACCACATTATAAGGTATCATATTCTGAGGGTTTCCCCATTGTTTCATAATAGCCTGCGTTCCGGGATTTGAAGGTTCCATAATTAATACCGGATAATTAATTTCCAGTGAACGATGAATGTTTCTTAATTTCTGTTCTTTATCAAAGCCAAGACTGACAACCTGGAAGCCTTGTTCTGCCAGCTTTCTCTGGTATTGTGTTAAGTCCCTAATTTCATATTGACAGGGTGCACACCAGCTGGCCCAGAAATTTAATAAAATGACTTTTCCCTGCCATTCCTTTAATGTATGGTTTTTTCCATCCAGCCCTCTTAAATTAAACGCCGGTAGCTCCCAGGCATTCTTTATTTTTTCTGACTCCGCAATGGCACTATTAGCAATACTAACAGCCACTGAAAAAACAATTATTGCAAATAAGTTTTTTTTAATTAACTCCACCACCACTAACATAATATTCAATCAGTTCCCGTTTTTGTTTATCACTTAATTTCTTAAATTTTTTCTTCATTTTTTTAGGCATAGGCTGTTCTTTATTAGATAATTTTTCAAATGCACGAGTGATATACTCACGTGGTTGCCCTGCCAGTAATGAAGCATCATCTTCCGGATTTGTACCCCCATCGGAATGACATTTTTCACATTTTCGCTTATGTAGTTTAGCCCCTTTTTTGGCCAGTTTTGCATCGGCCTCCTGTTTATGAGCTTTGTATGGCTGAGAGGAGTAATATTTGACAAGAGCTTCAATATCGGCATCACTTAAATCTTTTACAATGGCATTCATATCTGTTTCATCGCCATTGTCAGGTTTAAATTTGTCACCAATTCTGTCACCTTCTTTATACTCACTTATCATATCACTTAAAGCATCTTTGGAAAAACCTGCAATATTAGGCACTTTGCCGTATTTACTGTTTCCATCTTCACCATGACAGGCTGCACATTTTTCTTTAACAATCTCTAAAGCACCGGCCATAAGCGTACTGTATGATGCACCCAATCCGAACAATACCACTGCACTGACAATTATTTTTTTATTTACCATTATCATCACCTGATTTATTTAATTTTTATATTATAAATTGAATAACATCTTGCTTTTTCTTGCTACTATTTTTTATCAACTTTTTATGTTCTCTTCCTGAGAACTTATAAGGTTCCATGTTATCCTGTATTTTCTTTCCAGTTCCATTAGGTACTTATGCATCTGTTCATTAATCACAAACTGTCTCACTTTATCCTGCATACTCAAATATTTTCGTTTACCGCCGGGTCGACGATCAATAATCGTTGCAATGATAAAACCTTTTTCCGTTTTAATTATTTCACTGGGCTTTCCATTTTCTAATTCTTTTATGGCATTTTCAATTTTCGGGTTGCCTGAATTTTCTCTTACCCAGCCCATATCACCATTGTGCTCCTTTCCATAAGTATCAATACTGTATTGCCCGGCCAGTTTAAAAAGACTTTCACCCTTTTTTATTCTTTGCATTATATCTTCAGCCTCAGCCTCAGTTTTTAAAACAATCATGCCAAGATGCCAGCGTTGTGGAATCAATGATAATTCAGGATGTTCTGTGTAATATTTTTTTAATACCTCTTCATCCTGAGTCCATTGTTGCTGTTTTTTTTCTATCCACAATGCAGGTAGTCTTTCATCCTTATAGGCATTAACTCTTTCACTGACATCCACCCCGGCCTCCTCAGCTGCTCTGGCAACAACCAGCAACTCACCTCTTTGAAATATTTGTTCCAGTATCTGATCTTTTGTTAAATCACCCTCTTTATCTGGATCAAACACCTCTTGCATAGTAACCTTAATTCCACCATCCGCTTCAAGTACAATAGTTTCTGGTTTTGTTGTTTTTGACACACGGTCTTCATAGACTATTACATGATATTTATCCCTTAACTTAATCAGTGTCATCTCATGTAAAGAACGATATTGTGTAGAAATATAGCTTGCTTTAGCAGCTTCATAGGCATCATGGTTGCCTTTATACTTTGCCCGCATTTTTTTTCGTACATCGTCTGGTAATTTAATTCTGTTTCTTAAATTATCCATATACTCCCGGTACAGTAAGCCATAACGAAAATCTTCTATCTCCTTTTTAAACTCTGGGCTCTTTTCCAGGCCTGATGCTTCAGCTTCAAGTTTAAATAAACGTGAAATGACCAGTCGTTTTAAAATATCTCCACGCAATGAAGCCTGTTGTTTTTCATCCATGGTATTAAACTGTGTATAAAAC
>JALVDE010000104.1 GCA_027009375.1 Gammaproteobacteria bacterium | reverse complement strand
GATAATAAACCTGCCATCAGTGCCGCCAGATTACTGGACACGGAACCGTACACTTCCGGCACCCAGTTATTGACTGGAAACAACTCGGCCTTAACCCCCATACCCACCAGGATAAGGGCAAAGGCGGCCAGCCCAGCCATATTATCCAGGTGCTGTGGTGCCAGCAGGGACAGATGTGCCAGATTCAGGGTTCCGGCCTGAGTATAAATAATGGCGATGCCCAGCAGCATCATAACTGAACCGACACTGCCCATTAACAGGTAGCGGAAGGAAGCCGCAATACTGACGGCCCGTCCCTGCACGGCAATCAGGCTATAGGAGGCTACAGCCAGCAGTTCGTAAAAGACATAGATATTAAACAGATCACCACTGAGAACCAGACCAGAAGAAGAAGCGGTTAATAGCATCATCAGGGAGTATTCACGGATGGATGTTTTACGCTGCCAGGGCCAGAATAATAACACCATAACCGGAATAGCCAGTGCAAATAATAGCGAAACCTGATCCACATAAAAGCTGATGCCTATGGGCGGCATAAACCCGCCAATGGCAATGGATGTCGCCTGACTATTTACCTGCGGCCAGACATTGATAATAATTGCAATAGCAAAGAACAGCACTGACAGCCCCAGAACCCGCGCCACAACCTCAGAAAAGCGGGCCAGTACCGGCATTAAAAATGCCGCCAGTAAAGGTAAAACAACCAGCAGAACAATATTATCCATTATTGTTCATCCTTTTGAGTTATAGCTTCACTGACACGCTGTCGCACACGTCCCTGTGCCAGGCTGCCTGGACTATGAGCACTGACCGGAGTCGTCACTTCAGCCTGGGCCGCAAGGTCAAATTCAAGCTGTTCGCGGATTTTAAGCATATTAAGAGTTCCGTACTGAGCCTTGATGCGCATAATCAGCGCCAGTCCCAAAGCCTGAACCCCCACACCGATCACAATCGCAGTTAAAACCAGTGCCTGTGGCACCGGATCATTCATGGTAATAGCAGACAGATTGTGCATCTGCTCGGGAAGGATAATTGGAGCAACACCTGCCAGACGAAAGCCAGCCAGTATCAGCAACAGGTTTACACCGGCTTCCAGCATAACCAGGGCCAGCAACATACGAAAGACATTATTATGCAATAACAGTCCCGCCAGACCAATAACCGACAGACCGATTGCGCCAGTATATAAAACCACCTCAATTGCAGGCATAGACATTTCTTCTCAGTTTATTTCTTGTTAACAGCATTAGAATCAGAATTTTCATTACTCAGATCCGGCACGTCAACCACAGTAACCAGCAAACCGGCCAGTTCCGCACCGACTTTCAGACCTACCGCAAGATAAAGTAAGGGTAAAGTCCCGGCAGACCACAGACTGCCCAGAGGGCCAGTGCCTAAAAAGGAATCAAAAATCGGCTGTAAAAACGGTTTGTCATACCATAATGCCCACAGCCCAACCAGGATAAAACCGCCTCCTGCCAGACCTTCCAGCAGGGTGATCAGGCCATGATCAATAGGATTGCCTGGACGCACCAGAGCGGGCAGGAAAAAAGCTATGGCCAGAATCACCCCGCCCTGAAAACCGCCGCCGGGAGTTACATGACCATAAAAAATAATGTAGAAGCCTACCACAATCAGCAGCGGCATCAGCAGATCCACTGCCCGGGTGGTAATAAAGCCACTTTCAGCCTGCTCAGATTGCTGCACATTATTTGAACGCAGGCTGCTGTGACCCAGGATCAGGCCCACACCCGCTGCTGCGGTAAACAGAATGGACAGTTCACCCAGAGTATCGATGCCGCGATAGGCCAGCAGTACTGCGGCAACAATATTTGCAGTATGCACTTCACCGGGAGCATGGGCAAGGATGGCCCCGCCTAAGGTCATGGCGGTATGCCCGTAAGGCAGTTGTGATGCCAGCACCAGCAGTAAAAAGGCCAGGCCGCCCGCAAATAACAGACCGGAAACATTTCTCATTACATTAATCCTCCAGTCGCCACAGGCCAAGTCGCTTCAGCCCCATGGCCAGCAGCAGACCGCTTAGTCCGGCACCAATGGCCGCTTCGGTCATAGCCACATCCGGTGCTTTCATCAAAGCAAATAATACTGCCAGTGCCAGTGATACCACCGATGAAGCGGCCACTGCAGCCACCATATTCGGCAGCACCATAACCGCTACTGCAGCAGCCAGCATAACCAGCACAGCGATAGATACTATCCAGATCATTATGATGTCTCCTTTTGCAATGCCGTTTTTTCCTGAGCCTCAGAGGTATTTTTATTTTTTTGTGTTGCATCATTACTGCTATGCCAGCGTTTGACTCCGGCAATATAAAAAGCCCGGGCAATGGCAGACGAACTGACTGGGTTGGTCAGTAAAATAAAACCCATAATCACCACCAGTTTGTACCACCATTGCGGATACATAAAGCCTATTCCGGTCAGAATCCCCATAGCCCCAAGGGTCACGGCTTTAGTACCGGCCTGTATGCGGTTATAAACATCAGGCATTCTTATCAGGCCAAGGGCACCCAGAAAGATAAACATGGCACCAGTCAGCAGAAACAGATCAGCTATCAGTCTCAAGAGTGCTCTCCTTTGTCAGACTGCTCAGTTCTGCCATGTTCAATAGCCCGGGCCAGAGCCAGCACACCGGCAAATGACAACACACCATAAATCAGCGCAACGTCCAGATATAAAATACTTTGAAACAGGGCTGCCATAATGCAGATAATAGCCGTAGCAATCACGGTTAAGGCATCTGCACTGACAATTCTGTCCGGATTAGACGGGCCAAATACCAGTCGATACAGAGCCATTAATGTAGCCAGGGCAATAAATAATAAGGCCAGCATTTCCAGACCATTGATATGCAGTTGTGAACCTGCCGGCATGCTGATATTGATCAGTTCCACCAGTTGCTCAGAACCCTGTTCTGAAATCTGTTCTATGGAGCCTGCTTCTACAGAGTTTAGTTCAGCACTCATCTTAAAAATCCTTTCAAATGACGTTCAAAGCCTTCCGCTATCCGTCTGGTATTGTATTCCAGGTCCAGCCGGTCAGGGCAGTCAATCCAGTGCACCAGAATTCGATCTTCAAT
>JALVDE010000103.1 GCA_027009375.1 Gammaproteobacteria bacterium | reverse complement strand
CTGGAATCGGCATTCCTTATCCCCAGCGTGATGTTCATTTATATGAACACAAGGCTGCCTGAAACCCTTTACTTTAATAAGATTGAAACGGGTGCCCGTCTTTCTGGATGGGTATCTGTTTCACTCATTCCTTTATCTACCTTTGTAACAGTCCTGCTGTTATCTTTTTTCTTATCAGTTCCAGCCTCCCATGCTGAAACGAAAAACACAGCCACATTTCTAAATAAAATCCATCCCTACCTGAAAAATGGTTCTGCCCTGGTTGTTGATCAACAGGGAAATGAGATATTTGCCTATAATCCTGATCGGAAAATGGTGCCGGCTTCTATTCTTAAAATTGCTACGGCTGATGCGGTTTTAAGTGAGCTGGGTGAAGATTATCGAATTCCCACCCAATTCTACCTGACGGCTGATAGCTATCTGGCGGTAAAAGGTTATGGTGATCCGTCCCTGGTATCTGAATCCTTAACAGATATAGCCCTGCAATTAAAACCGATCCTAAAAAAGCTCAACAATACTGAGCTTAAGGGGATTATAATGGACAGTAGTTTTTTTAAACCCAGGCAGAAAATAAACGGGCAGTCCAATAGTAATAATCCTTATGATGCCTCCATTGGTGCACTGGTGGTCAATTATAATACCATTTATGTCCATAAATCCCGGCAGGGAAAACTGAGCAGTGCCGAGCCGCAGACACCTTTAACCCCAACGGTCAGAAAACTGGCCAGAAATATTCCCTATGGAAAACAAAGAATTAATCTGGGTAATAATGAAGAACAGAATCTGGTTTATTTTGCTGAGTTACTCTATTACAAACTGTCTGAACAGGGGATAGGCGTATCCACTCCCTTATCCATTATGCATAAAGCGGTCCCTGAGGGCAGCATAAAACTTTATACCCATTATTCCAGACCATTATCTGAAATAGTTCAGCAGTTATTGTATTACTCCAATAATTTAACCGCCAATCAATTACTGTTAATTCTCGGGGCCGGACAATATGGAATGCCGGCTGATCTGCCAAAAGGTCAGAAGGCCTTGCGCAATTTTTTATCCCGAACCATTGGACTGAATGACTTTTCCCTGAATGAAGGCTCAGGTTTGTCCAGGCAGAACCGTTTTACAGCCAGACAGTTTATAAAAATACTGCAGCATTTTGAGCCTTACCATTATCTGTTAAGAGCCTATGATGAAAAATTCCTGGCTAAAACCGGAACTTTAAATGGCGTAGCGACTTTTGCCGGCTATATGATATCCCCTCAAAATAATAATATTCCTTTTGTTATTATGCTGAAACAGCCAAAACGCAGTCATTACCGTTACAAAATTGCTGAAATGCTTTATGAATATCTTTTCTAAAAAAGCATTATATTGAACAATGTTTAATTGTATGCTATTGTTTAACTCAATAACGACAATCTATTTTACCAATAAATCAGGTTTAACAATGAAATTCAGCAGCCTAATGCGCAGTCAGTTTTTTGCCCCTTTGTTCTGGACTCAGTTTTTCGGGGCTTTTAACGATAATGTTTTTAAAAATGCCTTAATTATTTTAATCACATTTAAAGCCGCCCAATATACTGAAATGTCACCGGAATTATTAATACCACTGAGTGCCGGTATTTTTATTCTGCCTTTTTTTCTGTTTTCAGCACTGGCCGGGCAACTGGCGGACAAGTATGAAAAGTCCCGTTTGATCCGCATGGTTAAAATACTGGAAATAGCCATTATGCTGCTGGCAGCTCTGGGATTTTATCTGCAGAGTATTTATTTTTTAATTACCGTACTGTTTTTTATGGGCTGTCAGTCCACCTTATTCGGCCCGGTTAAATACAGTATTTTACCTCAGCATCTCAATGAAGAAGGTTTGTTAAAAGGTAATGGTATTATTGAAATGGGTACTTTTCTGGCTATTCTAACCGGTACGCTGGTAGGTGGTATTGTGATTATGTTTGAAGGAAAAGGGGAGCTGTATATCAGCATCCTGGTGATCAGTATTGCCCTGGCCGGCTGGCTCAGCAGCCGGAAAATTCCGCTGGCTGAATCGGCCAATAAAGAGTTAAAGTTAAACTTTAACATCTTTACAGAAACCTTTAATATTATTGCCGCTTCAATTCAAAACCGTCTGATCTATGGTGCTATTCTGGCCATTTCCTGGTTCTGGTTTATCGGGGCAACCATACTGGCTATATTACCTGGCTATACCCGTGAGATACTGCATGGTAATGAACAGGTTGTAACTCTGTTATTGACCCTCTTTTCAGTGGGTATTGGTGTGGGTTCTATAATCGCTGGTAAGTCTAAGGATCTGCACACCAGTATTAAATGGGTAGTCATTGGAACCGTTGGTATCAGTATTTTTGCTCTGGCGGTATATCTATCCAGTGCGCTTCTGGTAGAAGCAGACTCAGGATTTAATCATCAGGAGTTGCAGGGCTGGTTATCCATGTTTGCTGGTTTTACTCAAATTCAGATCCTGGTCTCTATCCTTATGCTGGGTATTTCCGGCGGTTTTTATATTGTCCCATTATATGTCATTTTGCAGGAATGCAGTGATCCGGAAACCCGTTCCCGAACCATTGCCTCCAATAATATTGTCAATGCTCTGTTTATGGTGATATCCGCAGTGGCAACCATGATATTGCTGGATATGGGGATGAGCCTGTACAGTCTGTTTGCAATATTGGGATCACTGAACGTGATTGTTTTTATAATTCTGTACTGGCAATTCGCCTCTAGCTTAAAGAAAATTTAGTCTCTGAACTTTTTTTCCTAAGTCCTTAATTTCTCAGCTTTTACACGTGCATGTTTTGGTCAGTAATTTAGAGGTTATAAATCATTTAAATTAACGGCTTGTAAAATGAGAGTCCAGTTTATCGAGCAGTTTTAGACCTTTTTTAATGTCTCCATTAGAAGCCAGTGCGCGAAAGCGTACTTCACTATCAAATTCTGCAAGTGCTTGTGTTGAAAGCTCTTCAATTAATTTATTAACGCTGATGTGTCTATGTTTAGCTAATGCTTTTAAACGGCTATGTTTATCATCAGGTATCCGCACGGTTAAAGTTGCCATATTATTCACCTCGTAATAATGTTTCAGGAGTTAATATTTTTAAGTTTGGAAAGCTTAGTTCAGCATTGAATTTATAAGCTTTACATTTCTACATTTAAACTCATTTTATAAGGGGGCAGGGCATTGAGAATTTTTTTGCCGTAAAATTTAGTAATAATGCGTTTATCCAGCAGGGTGATTTTGCCTTTGTCCGTTTCTTTACGAATCAGGCGTCCGCAGGCCTGTACCAGACGGATGGAGGCATCGGGAACGGCAATTTCCATAAAAGCATTTCTACCCTGAGACTCCAGCCACTCTGTTAAAGAGGCATCCACTGGATCGTCGGGTACGGAAAAGGGCAGTTTGGCGATAATGACGTGATCACAATAATCCCCCGGTAAATCAATACCTTCAGCAAAACTGGCCAGGCCGAAAATGACACTGCCCTGACCTTTGTCAATCTGCTTTTTATGATCATTAATAATGACCTGCTTGTTTTTCTGGCCCTGGGTTAACAGCAGTTTTTTCCAGATGGCATCATCACGCAGTAATTCATATTCCACATCATTCATCTGTTTTTTAGATGAAAACAGCACCAGAGTACCTTTATCCGGATCAATAATCTTTTTCAGCAGTTCTACCACTTCATCGGTATGTGCCTGATATTGAGTGGCTTCAGAGCGCATTTTGGGGACAATAAATTCAACATGTTCCTGGTAATTAAAAGGACTGGGCAGACGGTTAAAATAACCGGGCACACCGGAATTTAAAATAAAGCGGTCAAAGTTACCCAGGGCGGCTATGGTGGCACTGGTAACAACGGCTCCATAGCACTGGGACCAGAGGATCTGCTCCAGGGTATTGGCCGCCAGAATAGGGCTGCAGGCCAGTTCCAGATCGGAGCTGTTCTGATCTTCTATTTTTTTCAGCCAGCGTGCTTTAGGCGGCTGATCCGCTTTATCATTAACCGTATAGGAAATAAAAAGGTTCATGGCGGCTTCAGCACGATTCTGCAGGGGAGAAATGACCGGTAGCCATTGCTCTGCCACTTCGCTTTTTAAACCGGTTATTTCACCCTCGACCGTGTCTTTAAGGGTATTGGTTATGGTCTGTAAATGACCATAAAGTTTTTCATAATGCTGTAACAGCTGCTGACAGGGAAGCTGTATCGTTTCCGGTACCCGGCCGAATTCAAAGCGGTAAACCGGGCTGGATGACTGCCGGGAAGAAAAAGCTGGATTCTGAGTGGGAAAATCAATTTGCTGCAGGATGTTCTGCAGTTCCTTGCATTCCTGTACCGTATCTTTAACTCGTTCCGGCAGCTGTTTTATAATCTGGACAATATTGGCCGGCGGTTTACTCAGGGATTCAAA
>JALVDE010000102.1 GCA_027009375.1 Gammaproteobacteria bacterium | reverse complement strand
AGGCAGTAGATGATACTGAACTGCCGGGTTCTTTTTCTGCCAGTCGAAATGATAATTTTGATATTGAGCAGGTCAATCTGAGTAATGATTCAGTAGCCCATAATAGTGCTCTAAACAAACATGACGAGCAGGAGAAGCGGGAACTGGTTGATGGTGTTTATATTAATACCAAACGTGTTATCAGTCAGAACAATACGAATACCACCCCATCGTTTAAAACCCAGACGGATACCTTTGCTGCCCATAAAAACCAGGTATCGGCTGTGCACAATGAGCAGACTGAGAATATAGCATCACCTGCTGAAGCTACCCATGAATCTGAGCAGAAAATAACGGAACCATCTGCCGAAACAACCGCCAGCGAAAATATAACTCAGACCAGTGAACAACCCGAACCTGCTGCAGTCAGCAAGCCGAAACAGCCACAGCAGATTATTAAAATTATGCCGGTATCTTTGCCTGAAGGGGTTGAAGATTTAATTATTTCCCATAGTATTCTGGCAAAGGATAAATATTTTAGCGGTACTGAACTGTACCGGGCCCTGGAAAGTGCCGGACTGCAGTTCGGTGAAATGAATATTTATCATTATCCCGGGGATAATAATCCCAATACTTATGCATTATTCAGTGTTGCCAATATTGTTGAACCGGGCACTTTTGATCCTGACCCTGCCGCAGCAGAAAAATTTAGTACACCGGGGATCTCACTGTTTATGCGCCTGCCGGCAAAAACTGATAATTATCAGGCTTATGAAAAGCTGCTGGAAATTGCCCGCAGGCTGGCCGATGAATTAGAGGGTGAATTATGCGATGAAACACGCAGCCAGTTAACCCGCCAGGCCATCAGCTATAAAAAAGAACAGATCCGCAAGCTGAATTTTGAAATTGCCAAGGCAGAACGACTGGCGGGTATGGCTCATTAGGCCGTTAATTATCTAAAATATGTCAAAGAAGAACACGCCTACAGAAATTGCACAGGAAATACAGTCCTTAAAAGAACAGTTAAATTACCATGCTCACCGTTACTATGTTCTGGATGATCCTGAAATACCGGATGCCGAGTATGACAAACTGTTCCGCCGCCTTGAGCACCTTGAGCAGCAGCACCCTGAATTAATTACTCTGGATTCACCCACCCAGCGGGTCGGGGGCAAGGTTCTGGATCACTTTAAACAGGTGACCCATGAAATCCCCATGCTTTCCCTGTCCAATGCGTTTAGTGAAGAAGAAATTCACGATTTTGCCAAACGCATTGATGAATTACTGGATCATGAAACCTTTAATATTGTGGCCGAACCCAAGCTGGACGGTCTGGCCATTAGTCTGCGCTATGAAAACGGCCTACTGGTTCAGGCTGCTACCCGCGGTGACGGCTATACCGGAGAAGACGTTACCCAGAATGTTCGTACGATTCAGGCCGTACCGCTCAAACTGAGCGGCAATGACTATCCGGAGATCCTGGAAGCCCGGGGTGAAGTGTTTATGCCCAAAGCGGGCTTTGAAAAGCTTAACCGGGCGCAGATAGAAAAGGGCGAAAAACCATTTGCCAATCCCAGAAATGCCGCTGCCGGCAGTCTTAGACAACTGGATTCTAAAGTAACGGCTACCCGGCCTCTGGATATGTTCTGCTATGCCCTGGGAATGGTAAAGGGTGAACACCCCGAACAGCCCATTAAACAAACCCATAACGAAATTCTAAAACAGTTACAGCACTGGGGACTGGCAGTAAGCCCGGAAGTCAAACGCCTGGATAACTGTCAGCAGTGTCTGGACTATTATCAGGATATATTAAAACGCCGGCCAGAACTGCCTTATGAAATAGACGGGGTGGTGTTTAAGGTGGACAGTATAGCCCAGCAGCAAAAAGCCGGGTTTATCTCCCGGGCACCCCGATGGGCTATTGCCTATAAATTCCCGGCAGAAGAGGCTATGACTAAACTGCTGGCTATTGATGTTCAGGTAGGACGCACCGGGGCTTTAACTCCGGTAGCACGTCTTGAACCGGTGTTTGTCGGCGGTGTTACCGTGACCAATGCGACCCTGCATAACCAGGATGAAATTGACCGCAAGGATGTCAGAGTCGGCGATACTGTTATTGTCCGCCGTGCCGGTGATGTGATCCCTGAAGTAGTAGGTCCAGTGCTGTCCAGACGACCGGAAAACACTCAGCCTTATAAAATGCCTGATCATTGTCCGGTTTGCGGCAGCGTGGCGGAACGGGTAGATGGTGAAGCCAAGTCTCGTTGTACCGGCGGCCTGTACTGCCCGGCTCAGCGCAAGGAAGCTATTAAACATTTTGCCTCCCGTAAAGCCATGGATATCGACGGGCTTGGAGATAAACTGGTGGAGCAGATGGTGGATGCCGGTCTCATAAATGATGTTTCGGATTTATACCAGTTAACGGTTAAACAGGTCAGTGCACTGGATCGCATGGGTGACAAATCGGCACTGAACCTGATAGAGGCCATTAATAAAAGCAAATCCACAACCTTACCACGCTTTATTTATGCGCTTGGGATCAGGGAAGTAGGAGAGGCTACGGCTCTGGCTCTGGCTAATCACTATAAAAGCCTCGAGGCTATTGAATCGGCCAGTCAGGAAGATCTGCAGGAAGTTCCGGATGTCGGCCCGGTTGTCGCTCACCATATTGTCACTTTTTTTGAGCAGGCGCATAACCAGGAAGTATTAAAAAAATTACTGGATGCCGGCATTCACTGGCCTGAAATTGTCAGCAAAGATGAAACTGAATTACCGCTGGCTGGTAAAACTGTGGTGCTTACCGGTTCCCTCTCCACAATGGCTCGTAATGATGCCAAAGCCCGTCTAATAGAGCTTGGGGCAAAGGTCAGCGGCAGTGTATCAAAGAATACGGATATCGTCATAGCAGGCGAAAAAGCCGGTTCCAAACTGATCAAAGCACAGGAACTGGGCATTGAAATCTGGGATGAAGAACAGATGCTTGCTCTGTTTAATCAGGAATGAGCTTACTTAAAATCCGTCCGGTTATATGGTTTCTTTTTCTTTTTTTCTGTCTAAACGTCAGTGCTGATCCCGGCACTGAAATCAATCTTACCCAGTCCCGCTTAATACACCTTGCCCAGCAAATTCAACAGGCCGACCCGGCCAGAAAATATGATTTTCTGTTGATCACCCTGCAGCAAATGGCTAATGCCTATGCTGAGGAAACCGAAAAAGTGGCTCTGGAAAAGCAGAAAACACTTAAAAAGCATGCTAAAGCTGTACACTGGCAATACTCAAGTTACCGCTATCTGGATTCTATTGAAGCAGCCATTCTGCAGCTTGATATGGAGGAAAATCCTGATTTTTTTATCAGTAAACAGAACCGCCTTATTGTGCTTTTTACGGAGCAGACACCAGTGGTCGTTTCCGGGCCGAATAACGGCTCTCATAAACGCATGGAGAAAAATATAGTTGAGCAGTTTTGTGCTATTTATGATTGCAGTGAATATTTTGAGTCACTCTCAAAAAAACAGAACCCGCAGGAAAAATCAGAAGATATTAGTGAATTTAGTGGTACCTGGAATATCCAGAAGGATTTCAAAGGGGTATTTGAGAGCGATACGGGGATAAGCTGCTCTTTTAAAAACCTCAAAAACCGAACGGCCAAAGAACAGTGGATGGCCGAATTGCATCAGGAACTGATTTTGATACTCGATGCACTGAAAAAAGCGACCAATAAAGGGTTTGTTGTAAACTGGCCATTATTAAACCTTGAACCCTTACCTTTAACGGATAATGCCTATAAACTGCTTATTAATCAGCAGCAAAGTTATATTAAGGTTAATGTGCCAGTATTATTTCATAATCCTGAATTATTCAGGCGTTTAATCCCATGGCTAAAACAGCGCTTTATAAAAGCACAAAATCTGCCTATTATTGTTAAACAATGTGATCGCTTTTATAAAAACCACCATAATTGACCTATACGCATAGAGTTTTAAAAAATGACAGAACACAAACGTAAACCCTCATATAAAGAATTATTGTTACTGATTCTGCCTGTCCTTGCGATTATTTATTTGGGTTTCTGGGGAGCCTGGCAGTTTGTATCCCCGGCACCGCCCAGATCCATCACCATTTCTGCCGGCAATCCTCATGGCGCCTATTATGCTTTTGCTCAAAAGTACCAGGAGGAACTGGCTAAAGAGGATATAGAATTAAAAATACTGGAGTCCACGGGTTCCAGGGAAAATATTGAGCGTCTGTTAAAAGGTACGGCGGATATTGCCATGGTTCAGGGGGGCACAGCTTTTGCCGATGAAAAGACAAAACTTTTGTCTCTGGGCAGCCTGTATTATGAACCGGTTACTATTTTTTATCGAAAGGAGTTACAGTTAAAACGACTGAATGATTTTGCCGGGCTTAAAATTGCTATTGGTGAGCCGGGTAGCGGTACCAATATGCTGGCTAA
>JALVDE010000101.1 GCA_027009375.1 Gammaproteobacteria bacterium | reverse complement strand
CAGAGACGGGGTGATTTTATTTAATGAAGCTTTTTCCCGGAAAATTGAAAAGCACCTGGAAATAGAACGTTTACTGCATTTCGCCCTGGAAAAAAATGAAATTCTGCTCAATTTTCAACCTCAGCTCAATACCGAAAATTCTATTGTCGGTTGTGAGGTACTGGTACGCTGGAATAATAAAGAACTGGGCATGGTTTCACCCGATGAATTTATACCCATTGCAGAACAAACCGGGATTATTATTGAACTGGGTTCCTATATTCTGGAAGAATCACTAAAAACCCTGCACAGCTGGGAGACCAGTGGTATTCAGCTGGATCAGTTTTCAATTAATATCAGTATGCGGCAGATCCTGCATCATGACTTTATTAATGATGTTAAACGCATTTGCCAGATCCATCTGCAGAAACCCATGTGTTCAAAAATTGTATTTGAACTGACCGAAACCATTGAAGCCGATAATATAAAAAAACTGGTGAATATTATGCACGAACTTAAAGAGTTTGGAATCAGTTTTTCTATGGATGATTTTGGAACCGGCTATTCATCTTTAAGTTATATTACCCAGTTACCCATTAAAGAACTCAAAATTGACCGTTCATTTGTCAGCAACCTCCATGAAAACAGCCAGAATAAGGTCATGATATCGAGTATTCTGAGTCTGGCTAAAACTTTTGATCTGAAAATTGTAGCAGAAGGTGTTGAAACTTCAGAACAAATTGATTTTCTGAAGGAACATAAATGCGATATTCTACAGGGATTTTTTTATTCAAAACCGGTAAGTCTCAGTGATTTTGAAGCGATGTACTTTAAGCAGAAACCGGCTCCTGTCTCCGTTCCAGATAAAGAAACAGGAGCGGAGCCGGATTGAGTCTGAATAATTACAGGTAAACCTTACTGAGGCTTTTGTTCAGCCTCAATTGCCTGTGTGCTGGTCTGGGCATTTTTTTCCGCTGCCTGTGCACGAGCCGCCTGAACTTCAGCGGCTTTCATTTCCGCCGCTTTCATCTGAGCTGCTTTAACCCGGGCCGCCTGAACCTCAGCCGCTTTCATTTCCGCTGCTTTCATCTGGGCTGCTTTCACTCTGGCAGCCTGCACTTCTGCAGCCTTCATTTCCGCCGCCTTCATCTGTGCCGCTTTTACTCTGGCAGCCTGCACTTCCGCTGCTTTCATTTTTGCAGCCTGACGCTGAGCAGCCTTTATCTGCTGATCCCTGTTGAGAGCAGGAGGAACATAGCCGCCATAGGGTGCATAATAACCACGGTTATCATAATAGTTACTACCATAGGTCCGATAATTATTATCCCAGTTATTCAAACTATTGCCATAGGCATTTCCATAAGCAGAACTGCGGGCATTACCCTGGCCACGGCCGCGAAAACGGGTTTTAATGGTAATTTCTACATCACCATCCATATCGCTGTCCATACTGCCGTCACCCCAGCCATGGCTATATACATTGCCATAAGCATCGTTATACATATTATTATAAGCTCTGCCGTCCCAGTTAGTATTACTGTCACCATCATCCCAGAAGGCAGCCTGAGCGGCTGACATGAACACAGCGCTGCTTATTGCTGCACAAATCAATAGTTTTTTCATTTTTCACCACCTTTTAATTTCTGTGTTGCATATCTAAATTAATTCATAAAACGAGCCTTCAGTTTAGTTATTCATTAAGCAATTGTAAATGGCCTATTATTTTATTTATAAGCGGTGCCGGATTCGTTTTCTGGAGCGCTTAAACCATATCCAGAACCCGCTGATAGATAAAACCAATAAAAAAGATGCAGCCAGATCCATAATAAAAACACCGAATTGACCTAAAATACGTCCTGAATGTAAGTCAAGAACAACAGTCTCCAGACTGAGTTTGTTATCCAGCCATAGTTGATAATAAGGCTCTTTTTCTGTTTCAGACAAACGTTTCAGCCTCTTTATAGTAACTGGTTTTAAATTATCAGGCTTAATATTTGTCCAGGTCAGGTAATCATCATCACTGATAAAATATTTATTATGACTTTGAATAACAATTGCTGAATTATCCTGTGAATGGCTCTTATAAACAGAGGTAATGGGAACAGGCAAATCTTGGTCGGGCGTTAATTTTTCAATAAGCTCACCATCCAGTGTTAAAAGTAAGGCCGCATTTTCAAGAGCAATAAACAGATAATCCTCCATCTCAATACCGCCAATCAGCGTTAAGGCATCAGAGGCCAGTAATTTATTGTCTAAATAAACCTTATGACCCACCTGTACCAGATTGTAAGCACCTAACTTAAAAAACGTCTGTTGCTCAGGCAGACGAATACCATACCAGTTTAACAACAGGGTGTTTTTAATATAATGATTTTTTAATTGCAGTTCATGAGTATGATTAAGCAAAATGCCGGTTATTGATAATATAATTACCAAGATCAGACTAACAAGACCGGACCAGCGATGTAATTTTATAAAAGGCAGTAAACGTCCCTTATTTTTATGCTTATGTTTTCTTTTTGACATAAATTAATGCTCTTTAAAGAGTGCCTGCTGATGATAAAACAGAGCAAGACGGGACAGTTTTTTTAATGCTCTGACCGATAAAGTCGCACCGGTAATTCCGTCTATGGACTTATCCAGTTGCAGTTCCGGGGTTAGTGTCCGTTGGGAAAACTGATCCAGAAAAAAATCTTCTTTTACCTCCCAGCCCCTGGTTTCTCTAAAGGCCAGTACTTTAACTCGCTGCAGTTTACCCGCATCAATGACCAGACCCACTGTTATGGGTTTGCTTTTGCCAATGGCTTCCAGAATCCAGGCGGTTTTCTGTTGCTTTTGCCAGTAACGAACCCGCAACTGCCGGGGTTTTTCACCCAGAATTTTTACAGCCCCGGCCTTTACATCACCGGTTAGCCAGAGCATTTGAGGTTTTATTGTCGGATCATGAAAAACCTCGTCAATAAAGTCTGAATTGCTTTGATAGACGCCTTTTGCATAACTGCTTATCAGAACAAACAATGCTCCGGTAATAAAAAACCTTAAGATATTTTTCATTAAATTCACTATACGATCATCCAACTTCCCTGTTGGATATTTTTTTAAAGCAATCCGTTAAAACTGATAACCTAAGCCCAGATTAAAGCCATCAAACTCGTCTTCACCTTTAGGTGAGCTTTGGTTCTGGTAATCAGCCTTTAATACAACCCCTTCATCAAGCCAGTAGTTCAGACCAAAATCTGTTTGTTTGAACCTGGAATCACCATTACCGCCAGCCGCATTATCCCATTCATTGTAACGGGCAAATACTCCCAATTTTTCTGTAAACTTATAGGAAGGCTCAATATACCAGCCATCCTGTTTATCAGCACCAATGGCCTCTGCTGCATCACCATCCAGTGACCAGTTGGCATAAAGTGCAATAATTTTAAATTTATCTTTGGAATAAACGGCATGGGTTTCATACCCTGTTAAACTGTCCGAACTGTCAGTTCTGTCCTGATTATAATCATCCTGATAAAAACCACTCAGAGACAACTCCAGACCAGGAATAGCCGTGTATTTAACCCGTCCGGATAAACCCAGTGAGTCCGCATAAGCCTTGGAGGATTTCTGACGACCTTTTCGAATTTTAAAGTTTTTGGACTCTTTCAGGTACAATCCGGAAGTCACAGATACATCTGTGCTAAAACCATTTTCAAAGTGAGAACTTAAACCAATCCCGCCTTCCCACCAGGTGGATGGTATAATATTTGTTTCTACAGGATTACGCTCTGTACCATAAAAAGTGGTCGGCTCATGGGTTTCATTAATAATACCAAAGGGCATTAAAAACACACCGGCTTTGGCCGCATTAAAATCATTCAGGTCATATTCAACATAAGCCTGCTCAATCTCAACCTCTCCATCTTCATCACCTCCACTGATAGCATGTTCAACTTCCAGTTCAGATATAAACCTTAAATCCTCTCTAAATTCATGATCGAAGAACAGTACAAAGCGATGCAAGTCCATTTCCTTCTTATCATCAAGTCCACTGGTTTTATTATCCAGATTATTGTAGTGCAGTTCACCGTATCCGCCTATTGAGGTTTTGTTAAACCATTCTGCCGCTTTGCCATAAGTCTTTTCAGATTCTTCCAGAGCTACAGTGGTTGCTTCAATTTTCTCTTCATTCTTCTGGGCCGCCTGCTTTAAGCGGGCAATTTCTGCTTTCTGTGCTTCCAGAACCTGCTGTTGCTTTTGGACAAGTTGCCACATTTCTTCTAATGAAGGTGTTTTAGAAGCACTCACCTGAACACTGAACAGAATAATCACACTGGATAATAATAATTTGCTAAAAATATTCAAAACTCTCTCCCTTATATTTATTAGAAAGTCAGAATTATAAATGAGAACGCTTCTCATTTGCAATATCATTATTGCTTTTATTTACCGCAAGATAAGAAAAAAATTATCGGTG
>JALVDE010000100.1 GCA_027009375.1 Gammaproteobacteria bacterium | reverse complement strand
TCAAATTTGTTGATTTCCGTTTCACCGATACACATGGTAAAGAGCAGCACGTCAGTGTTCCTGCCAAAACTGTAGAAGCCAGCACATTTGAAGATGGTAAAATGTTTGATGGTTCTTCTATTTCCGGCTGGAAAGGTATTAATGATTCAGACATGATTTTAATGCCTGATCAGAGTACAGCCGTAATGGACCCTTTTACTGACGAGCCGACTTTAATTATTACCTGCGATATCGTTGAACCTTCAACCATGCAGGGCTATGAGCGTGATCCTCGTTCCGTTGCCCGTCGTGCTATTGAACACCTGAGATCAACCGGTATCGGCGATCAGGCTTATTTTGGTCCTGAGCCAGAATTCTTTATCCTTGATGATGTTCGTTGGGGTTCAGACATGAGCGGAACTTTTGTAAAAGTTGACTCTGAAGAATCTGAATGGAACTCTGAAAAAGTTTATACTGATGGTAATATGGGTCACCGTCCTGGTGTTAAAGGCGGTTATTTTCCAGTACCTCCAGTAGATTCTCTGCATGATATTCGTTCTCAAATGTGTCTGACACTGGAAGAAATGGGTCAGGAAGTTGAAGTACATCACCATGAAGTTGCAACGGCAGGTCAGTGTGAAATCGGTGTTAAATTTAATACTCTGATTGAAAAGGCAGACGAAGTACAGCAGCTGAAATATGTTGTACATAATGTGGCTCATGCCTATGGTAAAACAGCGACCTTTATGCCCAAGCCAATTGTTGGTGATAATGGTTCCGGTATGCACGTTCACCAGTCTATCTTTAAAGATGGTGAAAACCTGTTCTCCGGCGACGGCTATGCCGGACTGTCTGAGACTGCACTGTACTACATTGGCGGTATTATCAAGCATGCCCGTGCTCTGAACGCTTTTACTAACTCTTCAACCAACAGCTACAAGCGTCTGGTTCCAGGATTTGAAGCACCCGTCATGCTGGCATACTCTGCACGTAACCGTTCTGCTTCTATTCGTATTCCTTATGAGTCTAATCCTAAGGGTCGTCGTGTTGAAGTTCGCTTCCCTGATCCAACAGCCAACCCATACCTGGCTTTCTCAGCCATGCTGATGGCCGGCCTTGATGGTATTCAGAACAAGATCCATCCTGGTGATGCTATGGACAAGGACTTATATGATCTGCCAGCAGAAGAAGCCGCTGAAATCCCAACAGTAGCCAGTTCTCTGGATCAGGCTTTAGAAGCCCTGGAAAATGATATGGACTTCCTGATGGCCGGTGGCGTATTCCCCGAAGACATGATCAGAGCCTTTATTGATCTGAAGATGGAAGAAGTGACTCGTTTACGTATGACTACTCACCCTGTTGAGTTTGATATGTACTACAGCTGCTAATTGCAGGTTTCAGTTGAGTCACTGGTTATGCCGGTAAGACTGAACTGAAAAGCGAGTTAAAAAGCCCTGAATACTCTTGTGTATTCAGGGCTTTTTTTTGTGCATTGAAATGTTCTGGTAAGCATGCACTTTATTAGTGCATAATGGCAGGAACACAGTGTTATTTATAATGGGGAATAACAACATTCAAAAATGAATAAGTTTTAATAAACAGCAGGTTAAATAATAAATATATCCGGAGTTAACAAAAAACAGCTTAATTGCAGGAGAATTTCATTTATGGATCAATTTTTGCTTAATCACTGTAATAATGAATAAACGGAGACTTTATTTAATTACCCGTTATCTTATGCCACCTAATGAGACATGATGTCAAAACACCTATGATAAGTTACTCAACAGACAACATACTGGATAATCTTAATACGGCTATCGTGCTTCTGGACAGCAGTCTGAAGGTACAATTTATTAATCCTGCAGCCGAAATGCTGCTGGGTGTCAGTTCTAATAAAATCAATTCCAGAAGCATCAGCAAACTGATAGAGGATCCTGAATTACAGGCTTCCATTCAGGAGACCCTGGACAGTAATCATCCTTTTACTCAGCGGGAGAAAAACCTGCAGTTACAGGATTATTCTGTGGTAGTGGATGTAACTGTTCAGCCAATTTATTCGGATAATAATGAAAAGCAGTTGTTAATAGAATTTAATCAGCTGGATCGGCATCTGCGTATTACCCGTGAAGAAAACCTGCTTGCTCAGCATGAAACCGTCAGAGCCCTGTTGCGCAGTATGGCACATGAAGTGAAAAATCCACTGGGCGGTATTCGTGGTGCAGCACAATTACTGGAGCGGGAACTTAATGATGAAGAGCTGACTGAATATACCCAGGTGATTATTGAAGAAGCCGATCGTTTAAAAAAACTGGTGGATCGAATGCTGGGTCCCAATGCTCTGCCGAACCGTACTATGGTCAATATTCATTCGGTGACAGAACGGGTTCGCAGCCTGCTTAAAGCAGACAAAATACACGATGTGCACATCTTTTTTGATTATGATCCCAGTATTCCGGAAATAGAATTTGATCCGGAACATCTGATCCAGGCGGTTTTAAATATTGTCCGCAATGCTGCTCAGGCGTTATCTGAACAGGCAGATAAAGTGGATGAAAACGGCCGGGAAAAAGAGAAAAAAATCACCATCCGCACCAGAATTATGCGTCATTTTAATATCGGTCAGAAATACTACAAACTGGTGGCCAAGATGGACATTATTGATAACGGGCCGGGTATTTCCAGGCAGATGCAGGAGCGGATATTTATGCCCCTGATCACTGGCCGTGCTGAAGGTACCGGTCTGGGACTGTCCATTGCACAGTCGCTGATCAGCCAGAATGGTGGTCTGATAGAGTGTCAGAGCCGTCCGGGTAAAACTGTATTCAGTTTGCTTTTACCAATTAAAGATTAGAAAAAACTTAATGAAAAGAATATCAAATGCATAAAATTTATATTATCTGGAGTGCAATATGAGCACACAAGAGAACACACAAGAAATTGTCTGGGTTATTGATGATGATCGTTCCATCCGATGGGTGCTGGAAAAGGCCTTTAAACAGACCAACTTTGAAGTAGAAAGTTTTGAAAATGCTGAAGCTGTGCTGACGGCTTTAAAAAAAGCCCAGCCCGACTGCATTATTACCGATATCCGCATGCCGGGGATGGATGGTTTCGGCCTGCTGGAGCAGCTGAAAAAAAATTATAAAGACATCCCCGTTATTATTATGACGGCCCATTCCGATCTGGACAGCGCTGTGTCCGCTTATGAAGGTGGTGCTTTTGAATACCTGCCCAAGCCTTTTGATGTGGATGAAGCCGTAGAACTGGTTCAGCGGGCGCTGAGTTTAAGAAAGTCAGAAAAAGCCCGAAAACTGGATGCAAAACTTATCAATGAAACCTCAGAAATTATTGGTGAAGCCGCCTCCATGCAGGAAGTTTTCCGTGCTATAGGTCGGCTGTCCCGATCCAACATTACCGTTATGATTAATGGAGAGTCCGGTACCGGTAAAGAACTGGTTGCCAAAGCTCTACACCGCCACAGTCCCCGTTCGGGTAAGCCCTTTATTGCTCTTAATACCGCTGCCATTCCTAAAGACCTGCTGGAATCAGAACTGTTTGGTCATGAACGCGGTGCTTTTACCGGTGCTCAGTCCCAGCGGGTTGGACGTTTTGAACAGGCTGACGGCGGTACCCTGTTTCTGGATGAAATTGGGGACATGCCGGCAGAATTGCAGACCAGACTATTAAGAGTACTGGCCGATGGTGAGTTTTACCGGGTTGGCGGCCGGGAACCGGTCAAGGTGGACGTGCGGATCATTGCCGCAACGCATCAAAATCTGGATAAAAGGGTACAGGAAGGTCTGTTCCGTGAGGATCTGTTTCATCGTCTTAATGTGATCCGCATTCATATTCCCACCTTAAGTGAGCGGCAGGAAGATATCCCCCTGCTGGCGGATTATTTTCTTAACCGGGCCGCCCAGGAACTGAATGTAGAAAAGAAAACTCTGGATGCGGAAAGCAAGGTATTTTTAAGTCGTCAGCCCTGGCCGGGTAATGTTCGACAACTGGAAAATGTCTGTCGCTGGCTGACCGTTATGTCTCCGGCCCAGATGGTGCATGTTGAGGATATGCCGCCGGAACTGAAAAGTTCAGAACAGGAAGAAGCGGTTAATAGTAACTGGGAAGCCGCTTTAAGAATGTGGCTGGACTCCAAACTGGCTTCCGGAGCGGAAAATGTACTGGCAACACTGATACCGGATATGGAACGCATTATGATTGATGTGGCCCTGAAACATACCGGCGGCAGAAAACAGGATGCCGCCCGGCTGCTGGGCTGGGGCCGAAATACCCTGACCCGAAAAATCAAGGAACTGGAAATGGAGTAAAAACCTAGCTCTTTTCTACTTTAGGTCCGGCTTCAGCAGACTGGTTAATTTTAGAGTTTTTATCTTTTAAATCAGCCAGCAGTGCATCCATTCCCTTCTGCGATATAATCTGTTTAAAGGAAGAGCGGTAGGTT
>JALVDE010000099.1 GCA_027009375.1 Gammaproteobacteria bacterium | reverse complement strand
GGAAGAATACCGGTATAGGTTACGGCAATGGTTTCTGCCCCGTCAGTAATATCAAAGTGAATGGTCAGACCGTCTTTTTCCCGCTGTACACTGCCGTTTGAAACCAGGCCGCCAAGACGGAATGAGTGGTCAATGGGTGCTTCACCGGCTTTTACCTGGGTTGGACTGAAAAAATATAATAAGTTCTGATCCAGTGCTTTTAGCCCCAGGGTAACGGCTGCTCCGACTCCAGCCAGGATCAGCAATACCAGTATCAGTCGGTTTTTACGTTTCGGGTTCATGCCTGTTCCTGTTTGTTATTGGATTGGGATTCACGACGGTACTTCATGGACAGTTCCTTAAATATGGCTTTTTTATCCAGCAGGGGCTTAAAGGCAACATAGCCCATAACAATCAGTGCCAGGCCGTAGGAAGACCAGACATAGGCACCGTATTTTCCCATTTGAAACATTTCCATCATGACTATTTTTCTCTTTAAAAATACTGACATTATTAGATTAATAATGAATGTTAGTCAGTACAAAATTTACCATTCCGTCTGCCAGGGAGCCTTTGTGGGGACGCCGTGAATCCGTCCATGGAGGCTTTTCGGCAGCGTCCCTGCTGCCGAAACCCCACAAAGGCTCCCTGGCAGACTGCATTCTATAGGAGTCTAATTTTGTTATCCTATAATTTCTTTTACCCAGCGATTATTCTGTTCCGTCACCAGCACTTTATTACGGGCTCTCATTAAGACCACGGCACCGTAATAAAGTTTAAATCCTAACGCCATTAATAATAACGGGATTAACATGGAGATATGTATTGAGGGTTTATCCAGCTTGGTTACTGTGGCCCCCTGATGCAGGGTATTCCACCATTCCACGGAATAATGGATAATCGGGATATTAATCACACCCACAATAGCCAGAATGGCGCAGGCTCTGGCAGCGGCGCGGGGATCTTCTATGGCTGATTCCAAAGCCATATAGCCTAAATAAAGGAACAGTAATATCAGTTCTGAAGTCAGCCGGGCATCCCATACCCACCAGGCTCCCCACATGGGCTTGCCCCAGATGGAGCCGGTGACCAGTGCCAGAAAGGTAAAAGCCGCACCAATGGGGGCACTACTACTGGCAATGACATCGGCCAGTTTGATTTTCCAGATCAGGGCTATGGCACCGGATATGGCCATAACCATATAGATAAACATGGACATCCAGGCGGCCGGGACATGAATAAAGATAATGCGGTAGCTGTCACCCTGCTGGTAGTCCACAGGCGCAATAAACAGGCCATCTATGCTTCCGGCAATAAGCAGGATGGCGGCCAGCCAGGCGAACCAGGGTATGATTTTGCCCGACAGGCGATAAAAATGCTTGGGTGAAGCAAACTGGTAGATAAACTTCATTATGGCTTTCATCATTCGAGACTTACCCTTAAAGCAGCAGAGGTGGCAATGGGTGCCAGCGTGAGACAGAAAATAAGAAATGCAGCGAGAAAGTAGAGCTGTCCACTAATGGACAGGCCGGCCATACTGCTGCCTACCGCATTAGAAGAAAATATTAATACCGGGATATATAAAGGCAACACCAGTAAAGACAACAGCATACCGCCCCGTTTAAGAGCTACAACCAGAGCCATACCGATAGCGCCTATAAGGCTGAGAATTGGGGTTCCCAGCAGCAGAGTTATCATCAGGGTTTCTATGGCCTCGTTACTGAGAAACATCACAGTACCTAATAAGGGCGAGAAAATAATAATGGGAAAACCGGTGATCAGCCAGTGGGCAACAATTTTTGCCAGGATCAGTATGGGCAGTGGATATTCACTGAGCAGCATAAGTTCCAGGGTACCGTCTTCAAAATCGGAACGGAACAGGGAATCCAGCGACAGCATGGAGGCCAGCAGAGCGGCAACCCAGATAATACCGGGACCAATTTCTGCCAGTACCTGTTTTTCAGGACTGATCCCCAGGGGAAAAAGTGTAACCACAATAACAAAGAAAAACAGTGGATTGAGGATCTCACTCTTATGCCTGAATGCCAGTCGTAAATCACGTTTTAATAAATTGAAAAAAGCGTTATACAAATTGGTTCCTAATGCGGCTTGTTAACTTTTTGTTTCTGTATTTCCAAATCCCTCAATCAGGCAGCTTTAACAACCCTTACAAAATCATATTTTTTGTAAGGCTATTAAATATAAGGGATTTTTAATCGAAGGGGTATTTTACATGCTTAGTCAGCTACATCAAAGTATTATTATTGACTTACTCTGGCTCACTCAGTGTTCCATCGGGTAATTGCAGGTATTTTAAAGTGCAATCCTTTAATGTTACTTCCTGATGGGTTGTCAGTAATACCATCCCTCCCTGACAGACATGTTCCCGGATAATTTTTAAAAACAGCTCCACACCTATGACATCCAGCGAGGTGAATGGTTCATCAAGGATCCATAGCTGAGTCTGGGAAAGCAGGATCTGAGCCAGGGCAACGCGACGTTTCTGACCGGCAGAGAGCTGGTTGCAATACATCTCTTCAAAACCATACAGCCCAACTTTTTTCAGGGTGTCCATAATCTGCTGCCGGGTACAGCTTTTACCCAGATCACAGTGGCTGCGAATATTTTCCACCGGGGTTAATTCCAGTTTAATACCCAGTTTATGCCCCATAAAAGCCAGCTGTTCATTATATTCACTGCGGTACTTGCGACAGTTATAACCATTAAAGCGGATTTCACCGGTAACAGGTAAAGCCAGCCCGGCAATAATTCTGAGCAAACTGGTTTTTCCGGCACCGTTTTCACCTTTTATATGCAGTATTTCCCCAGGCGAGAGGCTGAAATTCAGGTCGTTAAACAGTTCACGATAGCCCCGTTCGCAACTTAGCTGATTAACAGACAGGCCCTGTGGCTGCTTTGTTTGTGGATCGTTTGTCATTAATATACCCGTTTGCCCTGATAATTCCCTAAACCTCTACCCCTTGGGCATATCCCCGGGCAAAGGCATTTCACACTTAGCCAATCAATTGCTATTTCTTCTCTAACAAAATGAGCCAAGTCTCTGTTTTATTTTAATGTTTCAAACATTAACTTTTACTAATTTTCTACCTTTACTCTGGCTCTATAAAGAAAGTTTTACACAATTCATGCCACAGCCTGTAAAAACTGCATTAGCATTCACTTGAATACAATTGCTGTCAATACCCTTATACCATGTTTTTTATAACATGTTGTTTTTTATATGATTATTTTTATTTTCCTGGAGTGAATAATTTGTAATCAAATTGTCACAAAAGTGATTATTTCAAGCATTTACAACGGTTACCCCAAGTTTATCCACAAAGTTATCCACAGCAATTGTGGATAACAAAATCCATGGCATAAAATAAGATTTAATCGAATTCAAGCGGTGCTGAAGGCTCTATAATTTCAACCTTGTCGCCCACTGCAATCGTGTTGTCCGCCATTAAATCCAGCTTATGCAGCAGGTTCTGACCAAAATAAACTTTCCGGTCTTTTTTACGGAATTTTGCCAGAGTGGCCAGGGGTTCCTTACTTTCTTTTACCCCCGTTTCAGGATTAACCGTAGTCACAACACATCGTGAACAGGGTTTAACCGCATAAAAATCAATACCATTAATCTGAAAATGACCCAGCGTATCTTCACCATAAGGTTCACAGCCCTTAATAACAATATTGGGACGAAAACGATTGATGGTCAGTTCAATATCCACTCGTGAATTCAGCTCCTGCAGGGATTCTTCACAGATAATCAGGAGTGGAAAACCGTCAGAAAAGCTGGTGATCTCCTGTTCTTTTGCAAAATCCGTATCCACCAGACGCTCACAGTCTTCCGGCATAAATACCAGCTGACAGTCGGCGTCCAGAAATTCGCTGAACCAGTTATCTATAGCACTATTAATATGCTGAGCCTTAATATGGTCATCCCAGCAAATCACCTCGACTTCTTCATACATTTCCACCTGGGCATCAGGATAAGGAATAATTAACACCGGCATATCCGGTGCCCGCACAGAGATCCCGAAATCGGACAATTCCTGTTCTATCAAAGCCAGCCTGGGGTAAAGACGCTGACTGATAAAACGGTTATTGTCATCCACCAGCATCCAGCGGCGATCATAACGTAAACCTCTTTTTTCCAGCTGAGCTTTATCCACAGAAATACCTTTCAGGGATTTAATGGGATATATCCACAGTTGTGAAACTATAATGTCGGTCATATAAGAGAACCTGCATAAATAAAGCAAAAGGAAAGGATACCATTATCCGCTATAGTGAGTAAAAAGTTTAAATTATTTTATTTTTTTACTTTTTTTTAAAAAGTTTAAAAAAAGGGCTGGTATTTTTTTTTCAGTATCTTATAATACGCACCACTTCGGAGCGGTAGTTCAGCTGGTTAGAATACCTGCCTGTCACGCAGGGGGTCGCGGGTTCGAGTCCCGTCCGTTCCGCCATTTTTTCTCTTA
>JALVDE010000098.1 GCA_027009375.1 Gammaproteobacteria bacterium | reverse complement strand
GTAAGCCACTTTTCCCAGTTTTTACGATCAGCCCGTAAGTCCCAGTCCAGATGGTCATTGTCGTATAAAGAAGCGTTAACGGCTTTACCGTTAACAATGGTCAGCAGGCAACGGGGATTTTCCTCACCGATAAAACCATAGGATATATTGGCTGTAAACTGTGCTTTTTCCAGTGGTTCCAGAACCAGGTTATCATTATTCCATGCCTTACCCAGTTCCTGAATCCACTGTTCTGAAAATAAATCACTCATTAAATATTTCTCGTAAAATTGGTAAATATTGTTATTATTATAAAAATTTATTGTTGTTTTTGTTGTTAGCTTATTATTTTGTTATATAAACAGGCTATGGAAAAATAACCTTTTTTTGCTTTTTTTTCAAGTGATTAAACCTTTTTTCGTACATTTTTCTGCAGCTTTCCTACAGGCATACAGCAGGCTTTGTGTTAATGATTGCTGTTTAAGCTGCTGATGAATCATCGCTGCATTAAAAACATCACCGGCCCCCAGTGAATCCACGGTATCTACCCTGAAACCGTCCTGCCAGTAAAAGTCCTGCTTAAATGCCGCCCCTGCACCGGCTTTACCCCAGGCACATACAATAAGCGTTTGCGGGTACTGCCGGTTTTTCTCCAGGCAAAAAGAACGGGCATCCGGGGTTTTACTGTTTTGGGCATATTGTTTTGAAAATAACACCATATCAGCATAAGGGATCAGGGTTTCGATATTATCTCTGACTTTCTCAATTTCCAGAGAAATGCAGACTTTAGGTAAACGTTTTCTACACAATTGCATCATTTTCAGGGTGTGTTCAATATTTCTGCCTTCAAAGTGGAACCAGTCAAAATCTTCCAGGGGAAGCTGTTTAAAGGCTTCAAAAGAGTATTCAGCCAGATCTCTGTAATGGCAGATTGTTCTGGAGCCTGTGGCTCGGCTCAGGATGATATAAGAAGTAGGTACCTTGCCGCTGTCTAGAAACTGAACATATTGAATATTAACCCGGTGCTGTTGCAGGTCATTAATTATAATCTGGCTGTCCAGATCACCAGCATTATCTTCTGAAGGAGGTATTATACAGGTTCCTGCCCAGAAACACTGGTGGCCTAAGTTAGAGAGAACCACTGCCGTATTGGTGGCATTACCGCCGCGGGTAAGGGACTGAGACAGAATACGAACTTCATCATCTTCTTTGGGATAGTTTGCCAGCTCATTGATAATATCAACGGTGGCAATTCCTGTGCAGAGTATTTTAGCCATTTATTTATGGAACCTGTTTTAATGCCCAGTCAATGTGTTCCTGAACCATGTCAGAGGTAGTTTGTTTGTCTTTCAGGGCCTGAATAATATCGGCCTGATTTTCAGGTTTTGTGGCCAGGCAGTTGCCCAGAGCCACCGCTATATTTCTTAACCAGGACTCATGGCCGATACGACGAATGGCAGTACCCTCGGTGTTTTTTAGAAACTGCTCTTCACTCCAGGCAAATAAGTCCAGTAATTGCGGACTGGACAGGTCGCCCCTGGCAAAATAATCGCTTTCAGCGGTCTGCTGAGAAAAGCGGTTCCAGGGACAGAATAACTGGCAGTCATCACAGCCGTAAATCCGGTTGCCCATTAACGGACGTAAGGGTTCAGGAATGGCGGAACGGGATTCAATGGTCAGGTAGGAAATACATAAGCGGGAATCCACAATATAAGGCTCCACAATAGCCTGAGTCGGACAGGCATCTATGCATTTAGTGCAGCTGCCGCAGTGGTTTATCGCAGGGGTATCAACGGGCAGGGGCAGGTTGGTAAATATTTCGCCTAAAAAAAACCAGGAACCGGTTTTTTCCTGTAAAACATTGGAATGCTTGCCTATCCAGCCCAGTCCGGCTTTTTCTGCCAGCGGCTTTTCCAGTACCGGAGCACTGTCAGTAAAGACCCGATAACCAAAAGGCCCAATTTTCTGTTCCAGGCGGGAGGCCAGTTTCTGCAGACGTTTTTTGACCACCTTGTGATAATCCCGTCCCAGGCTGTAGCGGGCAATATAGCCTTTTTCAGGCTGTTCCAGTAAGTCTATGGCATGTTCCGGATCTTCTGGAAAATAATCCATCCGTACACAAATAATACTCAGGGTTCCCTGTTCCAGTTCAGCTGGCCGGGTACGTTTGCTGCCGTGACGGGACATATAGGTCATTTCACCATGCATCTGCTGTTCCAGCCAGTGATTAAAGCGTTGTTCAGCAATGGTTAAGTCCGTATCGGTTATACCTGTAGCCTGAAAGCCCAGCTCTTTAGCCCAGAGTTTTATATTCTGAGCCAGTTCATGCAGCTCCTCAGGGCTGAAATTATCAGTGTTATTTTGTGCTTTCATTCAATACAATAGGTGTTTTTAATTAGCAGAACAAACTTTACCCGGCCATTCATCTATTTATATCCTCTCCCACCTGGAGGGGATTAGGGTGAGGGCCAGGGTGAGAGCAATATTTTTATGTCAGATTCACAGTATAACAAAGAATCCTCATTAACCGCTTTTCTTCCTGATGAGTCCGCCATGATCGATCTGGGAGCTCAACTGGCAGCAGGGGCTCACCCCGGTACCATTATTTATCTCGATGGTGATCTGGGCGCCGGGAAAACCACCCTGGTCAGAGGATTTTTAAGAGCCTGTGGACACCGGGGAGCTGTAAAAAGTCCAACTTTTACCGTTGTTGAGCCCTACGCCCTTGATTATAATAAATTATATGATTACAATCAGTTACAGGTAGATCTTAAACAGAATGATCGGATAGATCCTCTAAGTATTTCAAAAACTGATAAATATGGTGTAAACTTAAAGAGCAGCAAGACCGGACAGCTGCAAAAAGTTTATCATTTTGATTTATATCGGCTCGAGGATCCGGAAGAGCTGGAATATCTGGGAATTCGGGATTATCTGGATGGTCAGGCCATAGCATTGATAGAATGGCCAGCAAAAGGTGAGGGTGTATTACCCAAAGCGGATTTGTTAATTAAAATCACTCATCAGAAACAGGGACGGGAGATTGAGTTGCAGGCGGAATCGGAACTCGGTAAGACAATAGTTTCCAGGCTGGCATTAAGCCTCTGAGCAAGCTACGGTTTAATGAAAGGCGGGGTGTAACTATTCAGCGTATTTATCTTTTGCACCATTTCGGCGTTATTTTCGTACTCAAATGGTCACGTATTGATATACGCTCACATTTTCCGTGCGAAAATGCCTTGAACTGGCACAAAATCTAAACACGCTGAACAGTTACAGCGGGGTAAGAATTATGAGTATATTTAAAATAACAATAACGGCCATCAGACAGCAGTTTATTGCCCGCTTTTTCCTTTGTATGGCTGTCCTGTTTTTTTCAGTCGATGTTTATGCGGCTACTGCCAAGGTAAACGGCGTGCGTATGTGGGCGTCTCCTGATTCAACCCGTCTGGTTATTGACTTAAACCGGGGGGTAGAACATCGCCTGAGTTCCCTGTCTAATCCTGAACGGGTGGTTATTGATATCAGTGGAGCCAGATTATCCGGCCCTCTGCCCAGTCTGAGTTATAAATCGGGTGCTATCAGTGATATTCGTACCGCACAGAAAAAAAATAATACTCTGCGCATGGTGCTGGATCTGAAACATAAGGTTCACCCCAAAAGTTTCCTGCTTAAACCCAATAAAAAATACGGTTATCGTCTGGTCATTGATCTTGAAAAAGAAGCGGGCAACAAAAAAAGTAATACGCCCCGAATTGTTAAAAGTGTTAATTCATCCAGAAAACGTGATTTAATTGTGGCTATTGATGCTGGTCATGGGGGGGACGACCCAGGAGCTGCCGGTCCCCGGGGGACTAAGGAAAAACACGTCGTCCTGCAGATTGCCCGCAAATTGCGGGATATGATTAACCGTAAACCGGGTATGAAAGCGGTAATGATCCGTGACGGTGATTACTATGTCAGTCTGCGCGGACGTACCCGTAAAGCCCGCAAACTGAATGCTGATATTTTTATTTCTATCCATGCTGATGCCTTTAGAAACCCCAAAGCTCGGGGAGCCTCAGTCTTTATTCTGTCTTCCCGCGGAGCGACCAGTGAAGCGGCCAAGTGGCTGGCAAAAAAGGAAAACGAGGCTGACTTAGTGGGTGGTGTCAGTCTGGATGATAAAGATGATATGCTGGCCAAAATGCTGCTGGACTTATCCCAGACGGCTACTATTGAAGCCAGCAGCAGTGTGGCAAGCCGGGTTCTGTCCCGCCTGAAAACCGTAGGTAATACCCATAAACATAAAGTGGAACGGGCTGGTTTTGTGGTTTTAAAATCTCCGGACATTCCTTCATTACTGGTTGAAACCGGTTTTATTTCCAATCCCAAAGAAGAACGCCTGCTGCGCAGTTCCTCCTATCAGAAAAAACTGGCCAGTGCCATCCTGACCGGTGTGGACAGTTATTTTAAACAATATCCCGTACCGGGTACTGTGTATGCAAAGGATACAC
>JALVDE010000097.1 GCA_027009375.1 Gammaproteobacteria bacterium | reverse complement strand
AAACATACGTTGCATAATAGTCAGGTATTATTTTCCAGTGAACAATCTCCTGCTGATGCTATATTTTATTTTTATATGAAATCACTGGGTTTACCTGTACTTAAACTAATAGCCTCCAGAGAGGAGTTTATTTTTTTAACAGACGCAGATTTCAAGTCTAAGACAATTGAGGAAAAGACCGGTATTCACTTAAATACCCTGCAGAGTCTGGACAGCTCCGTACCCGATTTATGGAACCAGGTATTATTTACTATCAGTCAGAACAAACCTGCAACATTTCCAAAAAAACACCTGTTTACTGAACAACTTAGCAGTACTTTTAATACAGGAAGCCAATTAAAACCTTACCAGAAACAACTCGATGTAGAGTTTCAACCGCAATGGAGCAGCGGCCCTTTTGCCATAAATACCGCAGCTTTTAGCTTTGAAAAAAACCACCCGGTTATAGAAATCCTGGCAAAAGGACAGAATATAAACACTTTTATTGAGTATTCTGCCATGGCCCAACTGTATACTGATAAAGTCCTGAACCGATTTCAACAGAATACAATGGTTGAAGGTTGTACAAGTGCTGATTCAGTTACTGATAATCCCGTTCAGTTATTTAAAAATACTGATGGTGAGCAGGAAGCTTATATTAATGAAGATTTTGTCAGTTTCCAGACTATCTCAGCCAGAGATAAATTACTTTTAACTTCAGATACTCAACTGTCTGATATTATTGAAATACAGGGAAAAATTGCACTTATTCATCCAGAAAAAATTCTGGAAAAAAATCTTAACCTGAATAAACCATCAGGCATATTATTACTTGAAGATTTTATACTGGTGTATGACAGTACAGAAAATAACACCCTTAACTATCAGGTAATCGGTAATACGGCTCAGTTTATAAGTCTGCGAGCTTATAATAACAACGGGGAAATTATTGCAACCACGGATTTTCAGTATCAAAGCCAGTTTAACCAGTCTATTAAACAGTTTAAACGGGTATTTGCCAAACCGCTTAATAACGGGCAGGTCAAACTGAAAGTGTTCTACAGCCCTCAATATCAGGTTAATCAATATCCTTTTAAGTTCAAACCTGAAATAAAGCCAGGTCAGTTATTAAGCCAGCCCCTGCCTGATGATCTGCCCGTAGCACCTGAACAGGACCAGCTGGAGATAGCCCCGTTAAATGAGCAAATCAGTTCCGATAATCCGCAATGGCTGGGTGACCGACTGGCCAGTACCACTGTAGCGCCTTTTTATATTAATCTTTACCAACAACAGAATGATTCACAGACAGTCGCTGATGCCATTGTCAATATCAAGCTGAGCTTAACCCCGCTGATCCATCATAACCTGAGTTCCACCCGTCTAATATTGCAACAGAGCGGCAGTACGGCAGAAAATGGTACACTGTATAACAACTTTATACATTTTAACCATAAAATCATGGAGGACATTCAACAGGATTATCTGGATTCTAACACTGCCATACAGATAAATACTCAGGCTGAAAATATAAAAGGTGAAATCGACCTGTATCTGCCAAGAGAATTTATGGTAAAGTCGGCTGACT
This sequence comes from Gammaproteobacteria bacterium, assembly GCA_027009375.1. Taxonomy (GTDB): domain Bacteria; phylum Pseudomonadota; class Gammaproteobacteria; order GRL18; family GRL18; genus JANELJ01. The sequence goes on along the minus strand of JALVDE010000097.1, from coordinate 2,927 downwards.
TTAAAGCAACTGGACAAACAATTAAAACTAATAGCCTGCAAATAACATTAATTAAACAGACTTCACGTTCTCTGGAATTTGCTGTTTCCGGCAATCTTAAAACTCTGGTTCAATTAAAAATTTATAATAAGAACAGGGCTCTGATTTCAGATTTAATTGAATACCAGCAGCTTGATGATTCCCATGCCAGACTGAATTTAATATATTATGGTGAACCGGATTCAATAAAACTGATCAGCGGAAAAAATATCTTAACTAATCAATATCAATTTGAATTATAATAAAAAACTGAACTTCAAATAGTACAGTTTCACCTAAGGATTATTTTATGACCGACAAGAGTACCCATATTATTGAAACCGCTATTAAAATAGGCCTTATCGCCCTGCTGGCATTCTGGTGTTATCTGATTGCAGCTCCCTTTATTACGCTGATTGTATGGGCCGGTATAATTGCCATTGGTGTTTATCCTTTATACCTCATGTTAAAAAAGAAATCCGGTCTCAGTGCCGGCTGGTCATCCACCATTTTAACCTTATGCATGCTGACTTTACTGCTGGTACCTTCCTATATTATCTCAGGAACCCTGCTGGATAATGCCAAAGTACTTTCCTCCCATATTAAAAATGACACACTCAAAATCTCTCCCCCCCCTGAAAAAGTAGCCAGTATTCCTGTAATTGGAAAAAAAGTCGCTGATTTCTGGCAACTGGCATCAGACTCTCCTAAGGCCGCTTTCGGCGTTTATAATGATCAGATCAAAGCCGGAATTAAATGGATACTGTCTTCTGTAGCCAATGTCGGGCTGGGTATACTTATGTTTGTGTTTTCCATAATTATTGCCGGTATCTTTCTGGTCAGTGCCAGTGGAGTAAAAAAAACCTTTATATTGATTTTTAATCGCCTGGCTGACGGGCGGGGTGAAGAACTGACCCGACTCTCAAGAGACACGGTAAAAAGTGTCGTAACCGGTATTTTGGGTATTGCATTTATTCAATCCGCCCTGGCGGGTGTCGGTTTTGTGTTGATGGGCATTCCCGGAGCCGGTTTATTAACCTTTCTCTGTCTGATCATGGCCATTGTGCAGATTGATATTCTACTGGTACTTATTCCACTGTCTATTTATGCGTTTTCTGAATACAGTACAATGCCTGCGATTATCTTTCTGGTCTGGAACCTGGTTGTGGGTCTGAGCAATAATGTTCTGAAACCCATATTACTGGCAAAAGGTGTCGATGCACCAATGGCCATTATCTTTATCGGTGCCATCGGCGGGCTGATATTATCCGGCATTATTGGTTTGTTTACCGGTGCCGTTATTATGGTTCTGGGTTATACCCTGTTTATGCTCTGGCTGGAATCAGGGGAAACTGAAATCGCTGAAAAATAGTCCGCTATTCCTTCTGTTATTCAGGGTATGTATTTTCTGTACCCTGATGGAAATGCAGGCAGAATGCACTGCCCTTATCCACTTCTGACTGTACCGTAATATCCCAGCCGTACAAATCACATAGCTGCCGTACTATAGCCAGACCTAAACCGCTGCCGCCTGACTGAGCATTACGGGACTGTTCCAGGCGGAAAAAAGGCTCAAATATCTGCTTTGTCTTTTCCTGCGGAATACCCTTTCCCTGATCGGTGACACATAAAATAACCTGATTATCCTGCTGTTCCAGGCTGATGCTAATATCCTTACCCTGTCCATAACGTACAGCATTGTGCAGCAGGTTCTGTAAAATTCTCTGTACCGCAGTAGGCGAAACAGAAACCCTGCATACGGGCTGTTCAGACCAGATTATGGCGGGATATTCCAGTCTGAATTTCTTTACTTCATCAGTAATTAACCGGTTTAAATCAAAAGTCTGACGCTTTTTCCTGGCCTGTTCTTTACCCACAGCCAGTTCCAGAGTCTGCTGTATAAGATGATTCATTTCTTCCAGATCACTGCGGGCAGCCTGAATCAATTCCCTGTCCGGTTTGTCTTCCATCAGTTCCAGAGCCAGATGTATGCGTGAAATTGGTGTTCTTAAATCATGTGAAATTCCGGCAAACAGAGTGGTTCTGTTATCCAGTAACTGCTGAACCCTGGCATTCATCTGGTTAAAACTTCTGGCCAGTTGTGTCAGTTCCCGGGCACCGGTTTCTTCCAGAGGTGCCACCACATTTCCACGCCCCATCTGTAATGTTGCCAGGGATAAGTTTTCCAGCGGACGGATTAAATGGCGTACCAGCAGAGTACTGGTAAGAAAAATAACTACGGCTGCACCAGACAGAAGCAGAAATAATACCATGGGAGGATTGGGTTCAATATGAGAATAAGGAAAGCCAATGCGGATGGTATGTTCAGCTATAGGAATATCCACCCAGATAAAGCGGGTTTTATTTCTGGTACTTTGCCCCGGTATAACAACCGGCTGGTTCAGACGTTTTTCAAACCCCTCCAGCAGATAATTATAAAACAGGTGATGGATATTAATTTCTTCCAGGGGCTGAGGCTGTTCGGCTATATAAAGCTGATGATATTGCTCAAGCTCTCTTTCAAACCGGGGGCGGGCTTCCACAGGCAGCTCCACCCAGGTCTGAGCTGAAAGCAGCATCAGAGCCGCCATATCGCCGGCCGACTGGCGGGCAATGGGAGAGATTAAATTCTGAAATACCACCAGGGCAGCAAAGGCCAGAAAAATAAACAGGGAAATAAAGATGGTCAGGCTGGTTCGCACAAATAAAGAGGATGGCTGTTTCATTATGAATCCTCTTCCAGCTCAGGAACAAACATATAACCAACCCCTCTGACCGTATGAATATAGCGGTTATTGCCCAGTTTTTTCCGCAAACGGGTTACACGCACATCAATACTGCGGTCAAAGGGTGAACGTTCATAACCTTTTAAATGGTCAATTAACTGATCCCGGCTCAAGATCTTATTG
>JALVDE010000096.1 GCA_027009375.1 Gammaproteobacteria bacterium | reverse complement strand
GGCGGTCAATGTTCAGATAGAAAATCAGCAGGCGGTCTTTTTTATCCGTCAGCAGGATACTCAACGGGTGGAGCAGCTATTATCAGGAAAATTGCCGGTCAGTATCAAAACGCTGGAACTAAAGAACTTTGATCATGAACCGGTCAGCGGTATTTATTTTAAAAGCCAGCGGCAGCTTTATCAGGCCAGGGAGATATTGCAGCAGCATAATATTGCCTGCTATGAAGCTGATATTCGACCGACTGAGCGTTATTTGACGGAACGTTTTATTAATGCTTCAGCCAGTATTCTCTGTCCCGCTGACTCAGGCACACTGATCCGTAACCCCAAAATAAAACCGGCAGATTATCAGCCGAAATTAAAAGTCCTGTCCCTGGATATAGAAACGGCTTTTGATTCACAGAAACTGTATTCCATTGCTTTACTGACAGAGCACTGGCAGATCTGTCTGATGTGCGGCAACAATATTCAGAGCGCGTCTGATAAGAATATTAACATTGAATATTATGCTTCAGAACAGGCACTTCTGCTGCGTTTTATTGAGCTGATACAACAGCAGGATCCGGATATTATCATCGGCTGGAATGTCATTAATTTTGATTTTCGTTTTCTGCAGCGTAAGGCGGACAGTCTAAATCTGTCCCTGTCTATTGGCCGCGGAAATAGTACGCCGGTGTGGCGTCAGGCTCAGACTGAGCAGACTCATTATTTTATGTTGCTGCCCGGCAGGGTCGTGCTGGACGGCATTGATACCTTAAAGAGTGCGACCTGGAATTTTGAAAGTTTTGCTCTGGATTATGTTGCCGGTGAGTTACTGGGGCGGGGTAAACTGATTCCGTCTGCAGATAAAAGTACAGATGCTCATCATGACCCCCTGTATAAAGCCAGGGAAATCAGCCGTCTGTTCAGAGAAGATAAAACCGCGCTGGCACAATATAATATTGAAGACTGTCAGCTGGTACTGGATATTTTTAAACACACTGATCTGATTAATTTTGCTATTGAACGGGCACGGTTAACCGGACTGGAAATGGACAGAACAGGAGGCTCGGTCGCCGCCTTTGATAATCAGTACCTGCCCAGACTGCACCGTAAGGGATTCGTGGCTTCCAGAGCCGATGATCAGAGTGATACAGCCTCGGCACCCGGCGGCTATGTCATGAACTCCCGTCCGGGGCTGTTTGACAGTGTGCTGGTGCTGGACTATAAAAGCCTGTACCCCAGCATTATCCGTACTTTTAAGGTGGATCCTTATGCCTTTGTGCAGGCCAGAGTTTTAAGTGAGCAGGAAACCATTCCCGGTTATAAGGGCATACGCTTTGCCAGAGAAGGTGCCATATTGCCGGAAATTATTGAGTCCTTATGGCATGCCAGGGATAAAGCACGGGCAGATAATAATGCCGCCCTGTCACAGGCTATAAAAATTATTATGAATTCTTTTTACGGTGTACTGGGCACACCAGGCTGCCGGGTACATGATGCCCGGCTGACCAGTTCCATTACTATGCGCGGGCATGATCTCATTAAGCAGACAGTCACCCTGATTGAGCAGCAGGGTTATGAGGTGATTTACGGTGATACCGATTCTGTGTTTGTTTCGCTGGGCCAGGCTATGAGTAATGAGCAGGCTGATCAGATAGGGGAGAAACTGGTGGCTGTTATTAATAGTCACTGGCAGCAGGTATTATCGGAACAGTATCAAATTGAGTCGTATCTGGAAATGGAATACGAAACCCATTTTAAATGCTTTTTTATGCCGACTATCCGCGGCTCGGAAAAAGGCAGTAAAAAACGGTATGCCGGTCTGATAGCCAGAAATGGCAAGGAAAAAATGATTTACAAGGGACTGGAAACCGTGCGCACTGACTGGACAGCACTGGCTCGCTCGGTACAGCAGGAACTGTTTGACCGAGTGTTTCATAATAAAGACTATAAGGACTATCTCAAGGATATTGTTCTGCGTCTGAAAGCCGGAGAGCTGGATGAACAGTTGATTTACCGTAAACGCCTTCGACAGAAGCTGGCAGATTATCAGAAAAACTGCCCGCCTCATGCTCAGGCCGCCATTAAGGCGGAAGCCTATGCCAGGGAAAAACAGGGGCAGGTGGGGCGTTATGAAAAAGGCGGCTGGATAGAATATGTGATCACTACCCACGGAGCGGAACCAATAGAGTATAATAACTGGCCTCTGGATTATGAGCATTATATTGAAAAACAGCTGGCACCGGTGGTGGATGCCCTGCTGCTGCTGAAAAATACCTCACTGGAAAAAGTAATACAGGCACAATATGAATTATTTTAATTGGCAGACTAAAATAACAATGTCTTTACCGGGTGACTTATTTAAAACCCTTTCTTTAAAAAAACAACTTTCTGTTGTCCTGTGGACGCTGCTAACGCTGTTGCTGGTATTTACGGCTTCAGCACACGGATCAGATCAGGACGAAACAGAAGCTTCCGGGACTGTGTCCAATATTCCTTTACCCAATATTGTAGTCAGTATTGAACCCTTATACGAGATTGTTGCCAGTATCGCTCATCAGGTGGTCAGACCGGATGTGGTTTATCTGAATATGAGTGATATACAAAAGCCGTTAACGGATCAGCAGAAGGCTATGCTGGATAAGGCTGATGTGATTATAAGGGTCGGCCAGGGCTTTGAGCCGGCTCTGGATAAATACATTCATGCCAGGGGCCGGGTACTGGAAAATAAAACTATTACCTTATCATTGTATATTCCACTGCTGGATAAGGAACAACTGGAAGAAGGTATTTATATTGACCGTCAGCACCGCAGTGATCTGCGTTTCTGGATGGACCCCCGGCTGGTAAAAATGCTGGTGATTTATATTGCCCCCAAACTGGTGGCCATGGACCCTGATCACCTGGAAGAATACCTGGACAATGAAGTGCTGGTTAAAGATCAGTTAAAAAAAGTGGAGCAGAAAATGCTGACCCTGTTCCGCCAGTTATCCCTGGAGCAGAAAGTACTTATTGCCCAGTTTAATCCCTACCTGAAAAACCGCTATATGAGTTTTGCAGAAATAAAAACGGTGGATGCGGCCAGGTTTGATAGGCCCGGGATGCGGGAGTGTATTGACCAGCACTCATTTGACAGTATTCCCCTGAACCTGGAATATACTGAAAAAGCACTGTATGGCATGGTTCATACCCTGGAAGACTGTGCTCAGTCCCATCTTATACCAACACAATAACATCACAATCCGGGCACACAAAAACATATATGTCAAAAATGACATAGACTGACAATTATGGCATGCAAGTTTGTTCTGTTCTCCGTATAATCCGCAGGAATGATTCAGGAGTTAAAATTAAAATAACTTTAAAAACAATAAGATAATAATCACAATATTATAAAATTATAACTTTATAAAACTTGGCATGTGTATTGCTATAAGAATAGTACATAGAGTTTGAGCATTTGATGCTCTTTCCTCTTTTTGTCGGTGTAAGCTCTTGTACGGCCTACGAACCCTCCGTAAGCCGTACCTTTTTAAGTCTCCCCCCTCCCAAAAAATCTTTCCCTGAACCCTGTGGCCTAAAACCTGTTACCTGTCATATGTCATGTCAGCCTTATGACAAAATCATTTATATTTAATAATGTCATGACAATAAAACTGTCATGTTGTTTGTTTTCTCCTCTGAAAAAATAAAATAATAAATATAAATCAACAGGTTGGATTGATTTTGAAAATCTGGCACAGTGTATGCTATATAAAAGATATGAACGGAATGTGTCTGAGTTATTGCTCTGTTTCGTTTTTAGTCGATAACCTGAATTTGGTGTCATTACTTAAATTCAGGCTTTAACATTTTTATGTTGTCAGGATTGCCCAGCCCCCTTAATGATTTAAGGTTTTTTGGTTGGGCTTTTTTTTTGCTAAGAGCTGTTTTCTTCCATTTGTTCAATTTTTTTCAGATAGCGATATAAAGTACGTTCACTGATGCCCAGCTCCTGGGCCGTTGACAGGCGGTGACCGTTATGAAATTCCAGAGTGCGTTTTATTGTGTCCAGATCCGGTTTGCGGGATTTCTTTCTGAGTCCTGTTTTAGGAGTTACTCCCCGGTCATCTGATTTGTGATGTGCCGTCTGGTGAGATTCAAAGCGTGTAGAATGGGGGCGAGGAAAATCGTCAATGTCCATATCATCCAGTTCGTTTTCCAGAACCTGGTGAGGGTTACGGTCAATGGTAAGGTGTTCTTCAGTAATCTTTTCACCAGCAGCCAGAATTACGGCACGCTCAATAATATTGCGCAGTTCCCGGATATTGCCGGGAAAATCATAGGATGACAGAATTTCAATCACATCATTGGGCAATGGTATATGTAAATGTCCATCATCGATTTTACGTAAAAAATGTTCTGCAATGGCTGGAATATCTTCCTTGCGATCCCGCAGCGGCGGGACATAAACCGGGAAAGTAGCCAGCCGGTAATACAGATCCTGGCGGAACTGGCCGTTTTGCACCATTTTTTTAACATCCTGGTTGGTGGCCGCAATCACC
>JALVDE010000095.1 GCA_027009375.1 Gammaproteobacteria bacterium | reverse complement strand
TTAAAAACTCTGGAATATGGCTCACCGTGATGCACTTACCGGAGTTTTTAACCGCAGGGCTTTTGAAGAGCACTGGCAGCACGTTCAGGATATTTTCTCGGACAGCCGGCAGAAAATCGCCCTGCTGCTGTTTGACATAAACCATTTTAAAAGCATTAATGATACTTATGGACATCCGGTGGGTGACAGGGTACTTCAGGCCTTTGCAGAAACCATTCAAGGTTCATTAAGAAAAGGAGAAAAACTCTATCGCATCGGCGGAGATGAGTTTGCAACCATTATCCAGGTGACCAAACCAGAGGATGCCCTTTATGTTGCTGAACGTTGTAAAAATGCCATAAAAAATATTATTCCCAGTACTTTAAACATTAAAGAGCCCGTTGTTGCCAGTATTGGTATTGCACATAATATTGAACAGCAGTCAGGCAGTATCAATGATCTTCTTTGGCAGGCGGATGTCGCTGTCTATGAAGCCAAAAAACCGGGCAATTATCATATTATTTTTTATTCAAAAGACATCGACAAAAGCTCAAACAGTATTTTTTCCAGCAAAATCAACAATATTGTTTATGATGCGGTAGCCTCGGGTAAAGATATTGTCATGTTTTACCAGCCCATTATTACTCTGTCTGATCATAAGGTGGATTATTATGAAGCCTTGCTGAGAATACAGAAAGACAATGAAATTATCCCGCCTCAAAATATTTTTGAACTGATTGAAGCCCGTAAACTTGAATACGAATTCGATCTGGCTATCTTTAAAACCATTGAAGCGGATCTTAAAAACAGGAAAATACCGGAACAGACGGGCGTATCCATTAATGTATCCGGACCGTCTATTATCCATGACAATATAGTAGAGCAACTATCTCTGTTTGTTCCTTATTTAAAGTGGTATAAAATTGTTCTGGAAATAACTGAAACCTCCCTGATAACCAATATGATTCAGGCCAGCAAACATATTAATGCCCTGAAAAAACTGGGCTTTATTATTGCTCTGGATGATTTCGGCAGTGGTTATTCATCCATCAGTTATTTATCTTCCATGCCGGTTGATATCGTTAAGTTTGACATATCCCTGATTCAGCAGCTGGGTGATAAAAAACAATACAGCATTATTCATCATCTGGCCGACATGATTCATGAAACCGGTCATCAACTGGTGGCAGAAGGCATTGAAACAGAACAGACTGAAAAAACCATTAAAAATATGAAATTCCACTATGCCCAGGGTTATCTGTACGGTAAACCCAGTCAACAGCCTGTGAAACTACCGGCTAAACTACCTTCTTAAGCTGATTATACCGCTTATGATTTTTGGAGAATAACATGGACAGACATTTATCATTATCTCAGGCAGCCCGTCTTATCGGTGTTAAACGGGGAGATATTCAAAAGAAAATTCAGGAAAACAAGCTGAAAGTTATGGAAGGTACCGTAACCCTTTCAGATTTAAAAAAGGCTTTTCCTGAGGCTCAGTATGAAGACAATACCATGCTTGAAAAAGTGGAAAAGTTCATGCGTGATGCCGTACATAAAATGGCTCAGAGTGAACGGGAAGGTGCCCAGATTGATGCTTTAAGCAGACGCCTGATAAAAATGAATCAGGAACTGGCTGATGAGCGCAAGCGTGCAGAAAAAATGGAAGAACTTATTGATGCCCTGAAGCACCGTTTAATGGCCATAAATCTCGGGGATAATCCGGAACATGCACTGAATGACTGTAAAGACTGGTTCCATGCTGAAGTCAGAAACCTGGAAATAGAAAAAATGATCACCCCCATCGATCATATGGAGCAGCAGATCCATCAATTTATGCTGCCCCATGTACGCCTGTTGCCCAGCCGCCATGACTTTACCTCAGACAAGTCCGAAACCCTGCTGGAATCAGCATTACGTAGTGGTCTGGCCGTGGATTACGGTTGTAATAACGGCAAATGCGGCAAGTGCAAGGCAAAACTACTGTCCGGAAAGGTCGAAAAAACCGCCCATCAGGATTATGTTTTTTCAGAAAGTGAAAAAGCTCAGGGATATATTCTGACCTGCTCCAACCGGGCCATTACCGATATTACCCTGGAGACAGAAGAAGCCGTCAGTGCCGATGATATTCCATTACAGAGCATTACCGCCAAAGTGAAGAAACTGCAGACCATTAATGATCATGCCATTATTATGACCCTACGTCCTCCACGCAGTCAGCGTCTGCGTTTTCTGGCTGGTCAGCATATTGAGCTGATCATTCCCGAAGGCACCGGCGGCAGTGAGACAGAACTGCAGGCTGAATATTCCATTGCCAGCTGTCCCTGCGAACCCAGCACCCTGGAATTTCATATTCCCGTTAATGATCAGAGTAATTTTGGTCAGGCTATTATCAAGCACGTTAAAGCCAACGACACACTGAAATTAAAAGGCCCTTACGGCAGTTTTGTTCTGGATGAGGACTCACCCAATTCACTGATTTTTGTCGCCTGGGATACCGGATTTGCGCCCATCAAAGGACTCATAGAACACGCCATGTCGCTGGATAATGCCGATACCATTCATTTATACTGGATGACACGCAAGGTTGAAGAACATTACCTGGAAAATCTGTGCCGTTCCTGGAACGATGCCCTGGATAATTTTACCTATACCCCGATTGTGCTGGAACCCAAAACCGATGTGGTGGCGGAATCCTTAATTAAACACCTGCACAATGAGCATAAACATCTGCATAATTTTGATTTATACATTTCTGCACCCGGACATCTTAACCACCTGTTAAAGCCCTTGCTGCTGGCCAATGGTGTAAAACCCGAAAATATGCACTTTGAAAGCACCTTTCACGGCGACGAAATCAACGATTAACCACCCTGCTCCTAAATCCCCCTTTTTTAAAGGGGGATTTAGGAGCAGGGTGGTTAATCTTTTACTTTCAACAACCAGAAATTAATCCGGAATTTTAGCCCTCAACTCATCCCGATCAAACCACCAGTTACCGTCACCGACAATGGCTCCGACCACCAGTCCCATACGGGGCAGGAACACATCGGGATCTCTTAATTCCAGCTTATCCATCCAGACATCCAGTCCCATCTGGGTTTCAACCTTACTGTGCCGCTCAGCGACTTTGGCAATCATATTACCGGTGATCACTTTCAGATCTTCTTTCTTACGACCCTCGGTGCGGTGATCCACAATAAAGTGGGCTGTCACAGCTGCCAGGGCAGCACCATCGGCATCATCCGGGGTTTCGTTAATCACATAGTTGAGCATATTAATGGTATATTCCGGCTCAACAGGATAAGTCACCGACAGCCAGACACCATGCCCCAGGGCAATAATGGAGGAAGGCAGTTCTGTCTGGTACAGTAAGTCACAGGCTTCAATGGCCATTTGCCATTCTTCATTGGCAATGCAGATATCAAAGGCTTCCTTGGCATGATTCCAGACATCACTCATCTGGGTCATGCCCAGTTCAGCATTGGCCAGATCCAGTAACACTCTGGCTTTTTCCATGGGGGCGACCACCTTGGGTAAAGCCGCCAGCTTATCTGAAAATTCCTGTACCTTCTGTGCCAGAAACTCACGGGTTTCTTTGGCATCAGAGGTTTCAATCGGGCTGTCTATTTCCTGTTTTTCCTGATTCATTTATTACTCCAGAGCTAATATGACTCCAAACTATGGCGCTTTAGGCCAGGGATTAAGGTGAATGTAATTGATTTAATTGGGGATAAACTATTGGGTTTCAAGCTGGAGACTTAATAATTTGCTGCGGATCTGCTCCAGACGGGCCTGATAAATGTCTGAATTATCCTCAGCAGACAAAGAACTTAGCAAAATCTCACTCTGTTGCAGAATTTCCTCTAACTGTTCCTTATCAAATAAGGTCAGTGCCGCTTCCAGCGACGCTTCTGACTCACTCAGTAAAGTCGGTACCAGTTGATCCCCGGCAATGGGTGAACGGGCCCGGAGTAAATCAGCAATAACAGGAAAACGCAGTAAATGATAATGAGTTTTTCGAGCCAGGGCTTCCTCGTGCAGATTCTGCTCCGCTTCAGCATCACCCTGTGCTCCCTGCCAGATGGAGGCCATAATCACTTCTACCAGCCGGGTAATGGCCTGCTTTTCTGCTTCATGCTCCCCAGCCAGACCGCTACAGACTTCATAGGCATGATCCAGACGGGCTTTCAGTTCCAGCAGTACTTCACTGTCTTCATTGGGCTTTAATTCAGCCACTTCTTCCACCAGCCTTACAAAAGACTGGCCGAATTCTTCCTGCTCTTTTTCATCCATAAAACGGGCACCGCTTAAACGCTGCTCATCAAATTCCCGCACGTTTTTATCAAACAGCGGATTCTGATACTGCCGCTTCAGGTGGCGCTCCCGCATACCAGGACGGGGTAAAAATTCCAGAGTCATGCAACTACCTTTTTCACAAACTTATTACATAAACTTTTAATAACCATATAATTTTGCCCACGAAAATAATTTAATGCATTACCGGCGGTTTAGGATGGAACTCCAGCTTCTGCCCTTCCGGCTTGATTTCATCAAA
>JALVDE010000094.1 GCA_027009375.1 Gammaproteobacteria bacterium | reverse complement strand
CTGCAGACTCCTGGTCTATCTCAGCAGCCGAGCTGTCTGGCTCATTTTGCTGGTTATTTGTATTGTTCCCGTTATTATCTGTATCAGACTGCTCTTCCATCTCATCAAGAGACAGTGTTATTTCACTTTCCTGGTCTATCTCAGACTGTTCAAGCGCCACTTTAAGACGATTTATATTAAAATCAATATTGCGGGTCAGGTAGAGGGTACCATTACGGGTAATGGTTAATAAACCGCCTTTAGCATCAATTTTCAGCAGCACCAGGCCTTCTTTATCTTCAGGCATAATAGCGGCTATATTACGCTGTACCAGTTCATAAATATCTATAGAGTGAATATCGAGTCCGGCCTGTTTTAAAAGCTCTGCCTGCTCATCAATATCAGACTTTAGAGCAGAAACCACATACATTAACTGCTGCCGGTTAACGGGCTGGCCTGGGATCTCAAAAACATCAATCACCGCATCATCAACCTGATAAGGCAGTTGTTCCTTAATACGCCAGCGAACAGCCTGTTTTAACTCACTGGATTCAACCTTTGGAGCATCAATAAGCAGCAATTCATAAGCCAGCTGACCTATGGATGCATTACAGTAAAAATTTTTGATGGGGAAACTGGATAATAGTTTTTTTAATGTGAGTAATTGATCTTCCGGGGAGTCCGGCTCACAGGCCTGAAAAGCACATTGTTTTAAGACGGGTTTATTACCGGGCTTTTCTGCATACATGATGTGAGCGACAGCTATGCCCTGAGGCTGAATATCAACACCAATAAGACCTCTTTTATTTTTTTTCTGGAAAACAAAAGGCAATTGCATTATAAAATATTTATTATCCCGGTTAAAAAATAGTCACTCTTTATGCCTGCTTTCAAGGTAAAAGTTAAGGGAAAAGAGTTGAATTCATCGTTATTTTTATTATTATCTTAACTATGGCAAAGAATCCGTGAAAATGCCACCTAAAACACCTATTTTAGAGCAATTATTTTACCCGGATTCAGTAAAATATTAGAAAATTTATCAATTCCATCTATACTATAGAATAATAATAATTAATTATTCAGAATAAACTTAAATGATCTGTAACTCCAGGGAACAGTTACGTTCAAACAGGCTGAAATAAAGGCATAAAACTTACACCAATTCGAGAATAACCACTTGAAAAATCCTTCTGTTCAGGCAACTGATAAGCTTCTTGCCAGTGAAAACAACATTATATCTGAATTTGAAAAAATCAAGAGCCAATTTTTCGAAAGCTCCCAGTTTTTGAAGATTCTGCTTGATACCATTCCCAGTCCTGTTTTTTATAAAGATACCAATGGCATATATAGAAATTGCAATGATGCCTTTGCCGATATGATTCTGGGGATCCACAAAGAAAAAATCATCAATAAATCCTTGCTGGATTTACCTGACGAAATTCCCCGGGAACTGGCTGAAATCTATATGCAGGCTGATCAGAATTTGTTCAATAATCCCGGCAAACAGGAATACAAAGCCACCGTCAGTTGTGCTGACGGCAAACAGCGTACTTTTATGTTCTATAAATCCACCCTTGAAAACGAGGCGGGAGTGGTTATCGGCCTGGTAGGTATTATGCTCGATATCAGCCAGCTGGAAGAACAGCATCAGCATCTGGAATTACTATCAATGACCGATGCCCTGACCGGGTTATTTAATCGAAGAAAATTTGATACCGTTTTTTCACAGTTACTATCTTCCACTGCGAACAAGCAGTCACTGCTGAATTTTGCCATAATCGATATTGATGATTTTAAAATCTATAATGATAATTATGGTCATGCTCAGGGGGATCTGATTTTAAAAGCCGTTGCAGAAATCATTCAGAACCACTTAAAACGTTCCAGTGATTATGCTTTTCGTTTAGGTGGGGAAGAATTCGGCATGCTGTTTTATTCTAACAACGAGACAGATGCTTTACAGTTATGTAATAAAATACGAGAAGAAACCGAGCAGTTATTTAGCACAAAGGATAACTCGGGACTTACAGCAGTAATCACCATATCCACAGGTTTATTAAGTATCAGTTCACATAACAATGAACCAGATAATATTTACCATGAAGCAGATATATTACTTTATCAGGCTAAAAGTGCCGGTAAAAATACCATAATTAATAAAATTCTTTAAATATCCTTTCTTCTACATTGTGTGATTTCACTCAAAAAACAAGCCATATCACACACTTTAAAATCTCATCACAAATAATTCCACCATATAATCAACCACTTAAAGCATGGCATAAGTTTTGCTCATAAACCACTTTTGGGCCAGTTTTTGGCATTTTAATTTTTATTGAGTGAAGTGAGTAATTATGTCCCCTGATAACTTTAAAAAAAATCTATTACACATAGCCGTATTATCAACATCAACACTCTTTTCTTCTGGATTGCTTGCAGAGGATTTAGGTACCATCAGTGTTCAGTCTACAACCATTGATGATCGTTTTGAAAACAAACGGGATGAACCATCAAAAATCGGTTATATCAGTGGAGAAGAGATTGATAAGGACCATCCTCAAAATGTTCAGGATATGCTGCGACGTATCCCCGGTATTAGCTCTGAAGTTCAAAATGGAGATTCTTTAAAAATACATATTCGAGGTGTGGAAAATCAGGTATTTATGGGTGAACGCCCTGGTGTAGCCGTAGTAATAGACGGGGTTCCAGTCTTTGAAAGAACAGGAAGGGTGAATATTGATTTAGACAATATTGAATCCATTAAAGTAATTAAAGGCGGTGCCTCCTATCTCTTTGGTGATGACGCACTGGCAGGGGCCGTTATTATTACCACAAAACGAGGCGCTGATAATGCCGGTATCAGAATGGATCTGGAAGGCGGTTCATTCGGATATTACAAAGGCTTACTGCAGGCCGGATTTGAAAATGAACAGGCCAATGGACATATCCAGATTTCACGTCGTGAAACCGATGGATATTACGACGACTCGGACTCAAAAGCCGATTATTTAAATGGCAAGCTGCAATATTATATTGATGATACCAGTGATATTACCTTTGGTATGGAAATCGCAAACAGAGAAAAAAACAGTCATGGTACGGTGCGTGGCGAAACAGCAGCCAAATATGATCCTAAAAGCAAAGATCCTTCCTATAATGACTATGCCAATAACTATGATGTTGATCTGCAAAAGTTCTTTGCCACTTACTCAAAGGATTTTAATGAGTCTGCCAATTTAATGCTCAATATTTATCAGTTTACGGATAATACTAAATTTGATACTGCTCCATTGGATGCTACTCCTGACATTTATACCTATGATAATGACTATGACCAGACTCAGCGAGGCATAAAAGCAGAGTTTAGAATGGACGGTCAGACCTTTGCCTGGATGGGAGGCATCGACCTTAGAGCCAACACCTATGAAAATGAGGTGACTGTTATGAATAATGACGACATAGGCTGGAGTGGTTTGCAAAATGGCGACCTGTCTAATGACAATAAAACCGATGAAGATGTAACGGCGTTTTATGGTGAATTAAAATTCAAGGCCACAGAAAAAGTTATTTTTACCGCTAATGCCCGTCACGATAAAATTGAACTGGACTATAAGGACAAGCTGGATCCAAGTACCAATGATGATGAGGACTTTAATGTTGATTCTTTTCGCCTGGGTGCCAACTATGCTTTCAGGGATAATATCGATTTTTACACCAGTGCTTCAACCGGTTTTAGAACACCTACCGTCCGACAGCTATTTGTCGGCAATGGTAATCCAAGCATGTTCACTAATCCAAATCCGAATCTGGATCCTGAAAAATCTTTAAATCTTGAAATTGGTTTTAGAATGGCCACCACTATTTTTGGCAATTTACATGATATTGATGTGTCCATATTTCAACTGGACAGAGATGATTATATTCAGTCAACCTCCGGACAATATTCCACCGATGCAAATGATGAGAATATCTATGACAACATTGGTGATGTAAGAAACCGAGGGTTAGAAATCTCAATTAATAGCGACTATAACAAGAAATTTTCATGGGATATTGCCTATACCTATCTGGACTCTTATTATAAAAGCTATGACAATTTTAATTTAAAAACCTCTCCTATTGGGGGTGCATGCCCTCCCGGTGCCACTCCTGTCACTGGCGGCTGGCCGCCATCAGTTACAACCTGTTTAACACCTTATGATAATAAAGACAACCAGGTTCCCAGAACGCCAAAACATGTATTAAATACTATATTACGTTATCGACCTACTCAATACTGGACCATCTCAGCCGAGATGCAGGCACAGTCTGATTATTATGTTGATGAAATTAATCAGGAAGATGTCAGCGGGCGTGCTGTATTTAACCTGTGGGCTAATTATGACCGCCGCATTAATAATGCTGACTGGTCCTTTTTTGCCCGAGTAGACAATATATTTGATCGTGATTACTACAATACCGCTCGAGGTTATCGGGATGCTAATGAAGACGGTGTGTACAATGGTGAAGATTTATCCATTGTCGTCAACCCCGGTACTGTCTTCTCTGCAGGACTCTCTGTTAAATTTTAACGATTAAGCCGACAATACTCTGCCGGAGAATA
>JALVDE010000093.1 GCA_027009375.1 Gammaproteobacteria bacterium | reverse complement strand
ACCTTCTACCTTAATAGGGAATGCTAGTTTTTCCATTGGTGGTAGAAACTCAGCATTTACCCCCTCTTTGTTTCCTCTAGCATCGACTCGGTACCATCCATACTTGGATAAGTACACAGCATTTAGACCGTGCAAACAGTATGGTGGGATATCACCTTCAATTGTAAGTCTTTGGTAGCAGAGACCAGTAGGAATGTTATTCGCCCTAAGCAGGGCGGCCAATAAGTGACTTTTAGCATAGCAATACCCCGTTTTGTACTTCAGAACTTCTGAGGCCCTACAAGTAACAGGATTCAGCTTGTAATCGTTGCTATGCTTTATTTCATCTCGCACATATTCAAAGCACGAACGTGCTATTTCAATATCGCTTTCCCTTCCAGAAGAAAGGATTTTGGATAATTGAATTATTTCTGGATTATCCCAATCAATAATCCTGGTCGACTCTAAGTATTTTTCCATGCAATTTCTCGATGCCAATTATGAGCTAACGTTGTCATAATTTGGCACTGGGTCAGGGAAAGAAGTAATTGAAAAATAACTCTCTTTCACCAAAATTCATAAATTATTTAAAAATCGCTAAGACTCAGTGATCAAATTCATGACTTGGTTAGAGCCTCCCAATCCAATATAATGGTCGTCTTCTAAGGTGTGCAACAGCTAATACTTGAATCATTCCTGATGATTCTCTAAATAAAATTGTAAAAGGAAATTTTTCCATTTTACAACGGCAAATATTAGGTTTTTTTTCGACTGGAAATCTACTTGGAAATCCACAAATTTTGTTCATGGTAGCTTCAAAATTTGAAAGGTATGTTGCACCCAAACCCGCTCGCTTTAACTCATAATAGCCTACATTCTCAAGATGCTCAGCCTCTGCCGCAGGATGAAATTCATATTTCATCGTAAAAGTGCTTGTGCTTTTAACCTAACATCTTCAGCAGAAATTGGCTGAACTAGACCACTATCTAAGTCTTTAGCTCTTCGGCTAGCCTCAAGTAGCCAGTCATCAGATATTTCATCTTCTGATGGTGAATCCAGGCTAAGTAATAATTTTTGTGCTAATTCAGCTCGTTCATTTTCTGGTAAATGAAGAGCTTCTAGTTCAATTTCTTTTAGTCTCATTTTTAAATAAAACTCCTCTTTGAGATTTTTCTTGCTCTAACAAGTAATTGAGCAGTTTCGTTTAATTATGGCACACATTTAAAGCTTACTCAAAAATCAACTTTGAAGCTTGTCTTTCTTTTCTGGATAACATGCAATTCTGGATACATAAAAGTTTATGGATAAAACCATATACAGGTTGACGGATAGTATCAATCAAAAAACTGTTCAAATTCTAATCTTCAGGAATGGTTAAAACCAGGTGAATATTATTATAATAACCAGCTTAGTTTCTTCAGAGAAATTTATTCTACTAACTTTTCAGGCCAGCAGTATTGTCCACTTTGTATTGATAAAAGACAGCTTGTTTTTTTCCCAAAAATGTCTCTTATTGCTCTTTCTGAACGCTGAACGCTCACTTCCACCACGTCGTCAAAAACGGAATATAAGAAATCAACAACAACCAAACCAGCATAATCATTAAAAACGGAAAAGTAGCCTGGAACAGCTTTAAGATGGGCTGTCTAAAACGCTGGCTGGCAATAAACAGGTTAATGCCTACCGGTGGTGTCATATAACCGATTTCCAGGTTGGCCAGGAATATAATACCCAGATGAACCGGGTCAATATTGTAACGCATGGCCAGGGGGATAATCAGGGGAACTACCACTACAATGGCAGAAAAAATATCCATCATGGCACCGACTACCAGCAGGAACAGGTTAAGCAGTAATAAAAACTGCAACTGACTGTCAATATGCTGTTCAACCACGGCCAGTAAGCGCATAGGCAATTGGGAATCAATTAACAGGTTAGTCAGTCCCATAGCCACACCCAGTATAATCAGGATACTGCCCACCAGGGTGGTGGTTTCAATGAGTATTTTAGGCATATCCCGGATAATATGTATTTTCTTACTGATCACCGTTTCCACAAACAGGGTATAGGCGGCTGTCAGTGCGGCTACTTCGGTAATGGTTACAAAGCCGCCGAAAATACCGGTAAAAATAAAGACCGGCATCATAATGTCCCAGATACCTTCCCGCATGGCGACAAAAATTTTAGACCAGGAAAATTTATGGGTTGGAATATTGAGTTTATGGGCAGAGAAAATACTGAATATGGACAACATAACCAGCAGTACCAGGCCGGGTAGCATACCGCCGATAAACAGTTCATCAATACTGACACCGGAGACAATACCATAAAGCAGAATGGCCATACTGGGTGGGAATAACAGCCCCAGGGAGCCGGAGGTGGTTAATAGTCCCAGGCAGAAACGGTGTCGATACTGGGCATGTTCCAGCATGGGATAAAGCAGGGCACCCAGGGCGATAATGGTTACACCGGAGGCGCCGGTAAATGCGGTAAAGGCAGAACAGGATACAATGGTAACAATGGCCAGGCCGCCGGGCATCCAGCCCAGCAGGGCATTAAATAGTTTAATCAGGCGTTTGGTACCGTCACCGGCAGATAAAATGATCCCCGCAAAGGTAAACAGGGGGATGGCCACCAGATTAGGCTGTGAAGCCAGCCGATACAGTTCAATGATTAGAATACTGGGGTCCAGCTCAGTCGAATAACTGGCCAGCAGACCGCCAGCCCCCATAATGGCAAACAGGGGGGTACCCAGTATGGCCAGTAGAACCAGAATTAGAACAACTATAATCATTTGCTAAGATCGGTACAGGAGCAATTAGCCGCAGGACAGGGCGTTTCATCCTGTACGACCCGTTCGGGTTCAAAGTGGGTAATACTGAGCAGTAACAGGTGCAAACTTAAAATAGAAAATCCGGCGGGTAATACCAGGGCAAGGTATACAGACCAGCGCTCATTTGAGGGGGCGTATTCCCATTCATCCTGCCAGAATACTACGGCATACCAGGCCAGAGTTCCGCTGATTACAGCACTTAACAGCAGCAGGGGGCGGATCAGTTTTTTCTGTGTTTCGGGTTTTAAAAAATGTACCAGCACATCAATTTTAATATGCCGGTTCTGTTCCGATACCAGAGCTGCACCCATAAAAATAATAAACAGGATCAAATGGCGGGAAACCACTTCCATATGAGTAAAACCGGTATCAAAGAAATTGCGCGAGATGATCTGAATAATGGCCATAATCAGCAGCAGTAATAAACTGCTGGCGGCCACAAATTTTTCAAAAATTATCAGGCCGTGCTTAATTCGATATATGATTTTAAATGCGGTTGACATAATTTAGACACTCACTTTAAAACGGTCAACAAAATCATCAACTCATTTAACGGCTTTGTTTTCAGCCTGTTGGGCGCGAAATTCATCCAGCAGTTTGGTGGTTCGCTTGAACATCTTCTTGGAGATATAATCGGAATCAATCAGCTTTTGTGCGGCCTTGTCACGAATCGCCAGCATTTCCTGTTTTTCCTGTTCATTCCAGTCCCACATAAACTTAATGCCGCTGTCTTTTAATAATTTTATACTCTGGACATTATCACGGCGGGTGATTTCATTAATCCGTTTGCCCGTTGCCTCGCCTGTGGTTTTTAACAGTTTCTGCAGATCATCCGGCAGTTTCTTATAAAAACGATTGCTGACCACCAGGGCGCCAATAGCATTAGTCATGGTCACATTGGTGGCATAAGACAGTTTGGTATACCACTGCATGGTCAGAGCGCCAAAAGCCGAGTTATAGACGGTATCAATACTGCCGTGTTTGGCCGTCAGCTGAGTATAAACCTCAATAATTGACAGGGGTACGGGAGACACACCGGCGACTTCTGCAAAGGCTTCACCAATGGGATCCCCCTGCCACAGCCAGATATGACGTTTTTTCAGTTCTTCCAGGGAATGAATCGGTTTTTTGGAGAAAAAATGAATGGCCCCGACTTCCGGCCAGCCCAGTAACTCAAAACCTTTGTAGCGGAAACCGGCTTCAATTTCGGGCATCAGCTTATCCCGGACATAGTCTGATTCATCGGTATTTTTAAACAGGAAGGGCATTTCCAGTACCCGTGCTGATGAATAAATACGGCCGACACCATAACCGGTAAAAAAAGCCCCCTGCAGCTGACGGCTGCGGATTTTTCTCAGTACATCGGGCTCATCACCCATTACCCCGCCGGGATAAATTTTGAATTTAAGACGGCCGTTACTTTTTTTATACACTTCTTCTGCCCAGCGGTCGATTTCTTTCATCCAGGCTGTGTCGGGCGGCACCAGGGTGGCAAATTTAAATATGTACTGTTCTTTAGCACTGGCACTGGATGCGGTCAGTAAAGCCGCCAGCAGTAGAGAGCTTAAAACCAGGGCGCTGGTATAGATACGACGAATAAAATATTTTAAAACCATAAATCTTCCTTCTCCAGCAATAGAGAAGCCTTCTGTTTGGAAATGTTGTTAATTAATGCCTGTTCCGGGTATAAATTATCCGGTGCATTGATGATATGAGTTAATAAATTGTGAAAGCCTTCCCTGTTAAAACGCTGGCGTTCCAGGTATTTGGCCTGCAGCAGATCAACCACAAGCAGCTTGTTGTGATTGGCCTTATTG
>JALVDE010000092.1 GCA_027009375.1 Gammaproteobacteria bacterium | reverse complement strand
CAATTCTGACCAGTTCCAGATAACTGTAAATGTGATAAATAAGCTGAAAAATAATACGCCCGAAATTAACAGAGTTGGCTGCGGACAGATGAATATTTTTTTCTTTTAGACGGGCTTTAAAGCTGACAGAACCCAGCAGACGTTTTAATGCGGTCTGGGCATCGTCAAAGTCACCATGAATACCGATGACTTTCAGATTTGGCGCATCTTCGGTCACCATCTGCAGTCTCTGAACATCAGAAGTTCCACCGTCCGGGTACAGGCAGGCCACCTGCACATTGGCCCGGTTTTTAAAGGTTTCCAGTGCCGCCGGTCCGGTATCACCGCTGGTGGCTGCCATAATCAGATAGTTTTCATTGCGTTTCTGTGCCAGCGAAGACAGCACTACCCCGAAAGGCTGCAGCGCCATATCCTTAAACGCCCGGGTCGGGCCATGATAAAGCTCACTGACATACAGATCATCTTTTACCTTAACCAGTGGTACAGGATTCTGCGGATCATCGAAATTATCATATAATGCCAGAGCTTCATCAATAACCTGTGCTTCTATATCTATTTCAAAGGCATCCAGCACGGCTTTAGCCAGGGTTTTATAGGATGAATTAACATGTTTCTGTAAAAAACTGTCGCCCAGTTCCGGCAGTTTCTCAGGAACATAGATACCACCATAAGAGGCAATAGGAGCCAGAATAGCCTGGGAAAAAGACACCTGTAAGGGATGTTCGCCGTCATTACCGCGGGTTTCAATAAAATTCATAGTTAGCAGAACCTGAGTCTTGATTAAAAATCTTTAAAATTAAGAGGGCTAATTATAGCGTTTCAGACAAATAAATTCTCATAATTTTTGTAATTCAGATATAATTATGCGTCTTTTTTTACACTAACTTTTTACTTACACCAACCATCAAAACTAAATGGATAATCTATACTCTCCGCTGTCGCCTGAATTTGTGTCCAAAACCGGTATGAAGAGCTATTGGGGCAAGCTCTACGGCAGCGCCCTCAGCCTGGCGATTGCCCGTCTGGCTGAGCAGTCCGGTCAGTTTATTACCCTGATCACATCCGACATGCCCTCAGCTTCAAAGCTGAAATATGAATTGTCCTTTTTTGTCAGTGATAAGGAACTGGAAATACTGACCCTGCCGGACTGGGAAACCCTGCCTTATGATATTTTTTCCCCCCATCAGGACATTATTTCTGAACGTCTGTCCACACTGTACCACCTGCCCCGCCTAAAACAGGGTATTTTAATACTGCCCTTAAGCACCCTGATGCACCGGCTTATGCCGCTGGATTATATTAATATTAATACCCTGCTGCTGAGCAAGGGCATGACCCTGGATATTGGTGAGTTTCGGCGGGATCTGGAAAAGCGCGGTTATCAATGCGTCAATAATGTTTATGAACACGGTGAATTTGCCGTTCGGGGCAGTATTATCGACCTGTTCCCCATGGGCAGCCCGGTACCCTACCGGCTGGATCTGTTTGACGATGAAATAGAAACCATTAAAACCTTTGATATTGAAACCCAGCGTTCCATACAGGATATTGAACGTATCAATATGATGCCGGCACGAGAGTTTCCGCTGGATAAAGAAAGTATTGAACTGTTCAGAGAACAGTACCGCAATACCCTGGGCGGTGATTTAACCCAGAGCACCATCTACAATGAAGTCGGCCAGGGCATATCCCCGGCGGGTATAGAATATTACCTGCCGCTGTTTTTTGAGCAGACTACGACCCTGTTTGACTATCTTCCACAGCAGTCTGTCATTATTAATTTTGCCGATCTGGAAGCCGTTACTGACAGCTTTATCCATGAAACCGAACAGCGTTATGAACAATACCGACATAATACCGCCCGTCCTGTACTGGAGCCTCAGCAGCTTTTTCTGAAAACCGATGAGCTGTTTGCACACTTTAAAAATTACCCCAGAATCATTGTCCAGTCTTTTGAGTTTCCACCCAAAGCCGGTGTCTTTAATTTTAATAGTGAAAAGCCGCCGGCTTTAACCATTAATACCCAGAAAGACAATCCGCTTGAGCAATTACAGCAGTTTCTTGATACCGCCAGAGAACAGCAGCAGAAAGTTCTGTTCTGTACGGAAACCGCCGGACGGCGTGAAACCCTGCTGGAGTTATTAAAACCTTACAAGATTTATCCCAAAACCCTGCCCGGCTGGGCAGACTTTTTAAGCAGTAAAAAAAGCCCGGTAGTCTGCACAGCCCCACTGGATGAAGGCCTGTTACTGCCTGATATTGCCGTTATCAGCGAGTCCCAGCTTTACGGTCAGCAGGTTATGCAGCGGCGCCGCCGTAAGTCCCGCACTCAGGACAGTGATGCCATTATCAATACTCTGGCAGAGCTGGAGATTGGTTCCCCGGTGGTTCATGAAGACAATGGTGTGGGTCGCTATCTGGGCATGAAAACCCTGACCGTGAATGATGAAACCGCTGAATTTCTGGAACTGGAATACGCCGGAGGAGATAAGCTTTATGTACCGGTAGCCTCTCTGCATTTAATCAGCCGCTATACCGGTTCCAATCCGGATACTGCACCGCTGCATAAACTGGGCAGCGGGCAATGGGAAAAAGCCAAACGCAAGGCTCGGGAAAAAATTCGGGATGTGGCCGCCGAACTGCTGGAAATTTATGCCGAACGTGAAGCCCAGCAGGGTTTTGCCTATCGTTATAATGAACAGGATTATCTGGCCTTTGCCAGCAGTTTTCCCTTTGAGGAAACCCCGGATCAGCAGGAAGCCATTGATAATGTGATAGCCGACATGACCGGCCCACGGCCTATGGACAGGCTGGTATGCGGTGATGTGGGGTTTGGTAAAACTGAAGTGGCCATGCGGGCGGCCTTTATTGCGGTTTCCGGCGGCAAACAGGTGGCTATTCTGGTACCGACTACCCTGCTCAGTCAGCAGCATACGGAAAATTTTCAGAACCGTTTTGCCGAATGGCCAATTAAGATTGCCGGTCTATCCCGTTTTCAGTCCAAAAAAGAACAGGAAGCTATTTTAAAGGGTGTGGCAGACGGCACCATAGATATTGTCATCGGTACCCATAAACTGCTACAGGAAAATATTAAATACAAAGAACTGGGACTGGTTATTATTGATGAAGAACACCGCTTTGGTGTCCGTCAGAAAGAACGCTTTAAGCAACTGCGCAGTAAGGTGGATATTCTGACCCTGACTGCCACCCCGATCCCCCGTACTTTAAATATGTCTTTATCCGGTATCCGGGACTTTTCCATTATTGCTACCCCGCCGGCACGACGGCTGTCCATTAAGACCTTTGTGCAAAAATGGAATAACGACATCATCCGTGAAGCCTGTCAGCGGGAAATTATGCGCGGCGGCCAGGTATTTGTGCTGCATAATAACGTCCAGAGCATTGAGAAAAAAGCCCGGGAACTGTCTGAATTGTTACCCGATGCCAAAATTGATATTGCGCATGGTCAGATGCGGGAAAAAGAGCTGGAACAGATCATGAGCGATTTTTATCACCAGCGTTTTAATATTCTGGTCTGTACCACCATTATTGAAACCGGTATCGATATTCCTACGGCCAATACTATTATTATAGAACGGGCCGATCGCTTTGGACTGGCACAGCTTTATCAGTTAAGAGGCCGGGTGGGACGTTCACACCATAAAGCCTACGCTTATTTAACTGTACCGGATAAAAAACTGATGACTGCCGATGCCATTAAGCGTCTGGAAGCCATTGAATCCATAGAAGATTTAGGCGCCGGCTTTACTCTGGCCACCCATGATCTGGAAATACGCGGTTCCGGTGAGTTACTGGGAGAAGATCAAAGCGGCCAGATCCAGGAAATTGGTTTTACTCTGTATTCCGAATTGCTGGAACGAGCGGTTAAGTCGCTTAAAGAAGGCAGGGATCCCGATACTGAAACCTCCACACATCACGGTACTGAAGTGAATATGCATATTCCGGCACTGATCCCCGATGACTACCTGCCGGATATTCATACCCGTCTGGTCATGTACAAACGCATCGCTAATGCCCGTAATGATATGGAATTAAAGGATATTCAGGTGGAAATGATCGACCGTTTCGGCCTGCTCACCGAACAGATCAAAAACCTGTTTGCCATTACCTCATTAAAACTCAAGGCCACACCACTGGATATTTTAAGTATTGATTTCAGCGATCAGGGCGGGCGCATGGTATTCAGTGAACAGCCCAATATTGATCCCATGAAAATCATTACTCTAATACAGACTCAGCCGAACCTGTATAAACTTGATGGCAACAGTAAATTACGCTTATTAAAGAAAGAAGATAATATTGAAAAGCAGTTTAATTATTTGAATACGTTACTGGATAGTTTTAGTTAATTGGTGAAAGCTTTATATCAGAGTATTGACGCGGGTAAGGACATCCTGATACTTTCTGTTTTTTCTCCAGAACCGCAATAATAAGCCTTTTGTAATGACTAAACGCCGCCCTGTAGGCGACACCAGTTCACACTGGTCAATCGTCTTATTACGCAGTAACGCCACAATATCCGCAAGAAAATGGCTTTCAAAGTTTTTTAAACGTTCCAGCCATTGGAATAAATTTCTTTGTTCAATATCATCCATAAAATCACGGATAACAAAAATA
>JALVDE010000091.1 GCA_027009375.1 Gammaproteobacteria bacterium | reverse complement strand
CCCGTCAAGAACTGCTTGAGATGACGCTTGAGAATATTGATCCGGTGCTGGAAAACAGAGATAGCGCTTATGCCTGGCAGCAATACAAATTACTGGATTCAAAAGAGTTAGAACGAGTTTATCAAAAGCGAAAAAAAATCCAGGTTCAAGTTACCGTTAAGGTTCAGTTTTTTACTGCCGGGAATGAGGAATATCTGTGTCTGTTTGTACAGGATACTTCAAATGAACAATCTGAAGCGTTGCAAATAGAGCAGGGCCGGCAGGAATGGAATTATGCCATGGATTTTTATGATGAGCCCATTTATCTGCTGGATCTAAAACGGCGGGTGGTTCGTGCTAACCAGGCTTTTTATAAGCTGGCTCATGCGGGTGAAGCGGAGGTTATTGGGCGCCATATTACTGAAATTATTCACCCTGATGGGGAGGAAGTACCCTGTCCGGTGTGTCAGGCTCAGGAGGAATTACGTGATGCAGTCATTACTATGGAACCTGAACATCCGGATAATCCGGCTGGCGTTCCTATAGAGGTTATCTGCCGTATTATTCGAAATCAGGATGACAGAGCCTGCGGCATTTTAATGACGATTCGTGATCTGTCCCGTGCCCGCAAGGTGCAGGAAAAGCTGCTGCAGTCACAGGCTGTATTTGAAAATACCATTGAGGGTATTATGATCACGGATCTGGACTTTAATATTATTACCGTCAATCCGGCCTTTACCAATATTACGGGTTATACAAAAGAAGAAGTTATTGGTGATAAACCAGAGGTGTTAAAAGCAGAACACCATGAGGAAAACTATTATCGTGAACTGTGGTCGGCTCTGGAAGAACGAGGTGGCTGGCAGGGAGAAATTAAAAATCAGCGTAAAAACGGTGAAACTTATTATGAATGGCTGACCATCAGCCGGGTAGAAGATGATAGGGGGAAGCCGATAAATTATATCTGTGTATTTTCTGATATCTCCCGGCTTAAACAGTCACAGTCCAGGCTGGAATTTCTGGCCCACCATGATCCATTGACTACCTTACCTAACCGTTTATTATTCAGTGCCCGACTGGAGCATGCTATAGAGAGGGCCAGGCGTAATAATTATCTGTTAGCCGTACTGTTTTTGGATCTGGATCGATTCAAATACATTAATGACAGTCTCGGTCATACTATTGGTGATAAATTACTCTGTGAAGTGGCCCTGCGTTTTAAAAATATTATAAGAAATGAAGATACCGTATCCCGTCTGGGCGGTGATGAATTTGTTATTCTGGCAGAGGAGTTAGATGATAGTGAAAAAGCCTTTGTTCTGGCAGAAAAAGTCAGAAAGTCACTGGATGCACCGTTTAATATTCAGGGCTATGAACTGTTTGTAGGTACCAGCATCGGGATCAGTCTGTTTCCTCAGGATGGAGACAGTGTGGAAAAGTTGCTGCGTAATGCGGATTCGGCCATGTATCGTGCCAAGGACATGGGGAGAAATACCTGTCAGTTTTACACTCAGGAGCTTAATGAGCATGCTTTTGAACATATGCTGCTGGGTGGGCAGCTTAGAAAAGCCATTGAGCAGGAGCAATTATGTCTGCATTATCAGCCTCAGGTCGTGTTAAGCAGTGGTCAGATAACAGGACTTGAAGCACTGGTAAGATGGCAGCATCCTGAATTTGGATTAATTTCACCAGGGCAGTTTATACCCCTGGCCGAGGAAGCTAATCTCATGGTACTGTTGGGAGAATGGGTGTTGCGTAAAGCCTGTAGTCAGGCCCGGTTATGGCTGGATCAGGGCGTGGAATTCGGCTGCATATCTGTCAATATTGCAGGACCACAAATACATCAGGGCGATCTGGCTGAAGTGGTATTGAGTATTTTACAGGAAACCGGTTTGCCGCCGGAGTATCTGGAACTGGAAATTACAGAAACCTTTATTATGGAACAGGCCCGTTTATCTATTAAACAGTTATTATCGTTAAGGGAAGCTGGTGTATCCCTGGCAATTGATGATTTTGGTACGGGCTATTCCTCACTGTCCTATCTTAAACAGCTGCCGATTAATAAATTAAAAAATGATCGCAGCTTCGTTAATGAACTGCCTGATGATGAAAATGATGTCGCTATTATTCGCGCTATTATTGCCTTAGGGCAAAGCATGATGTTTAACATTATTGCAGAAGGGGTAGAAACAGAGGCACAGCGAAACTTTCTTATTAATGAAGGCTGTACACATGGCCAGGGTTTTTTATACAGTAAAGCGCTTAATGCCGATGAAATAACAGCATTTATGAGCTAATCCTTATTTTCTACTGCTGATTAACTTCTGCGCCACTGATGAAATTTTTCCAGCCAGGCCAGAATTTTTTCCGGTTTGTGTGCCTGTTTCCATTGGCCGGCCACGTATTTATTGGCTTCTGCCATGGTCGGGTAAATATGAATAGTAGCGAGAATTTTATTCAGACCGATGCCGTTTTTCATGGCACTGACATATTCGGCAATGAGATCACCGGCATGTTCACCTACAATGGTAACACCCAGAATTCTGTCCTTGCCGGGTACGGTTAATACTTTAATAAACCCATCTGTTTCACCATCGGCAATGGCCCGATCCAGATCATTGAGCTCAAAGCGGCTGACTTCATAGTTAATATTCTGCTGCTGTGCTTCCTGTTCATTGAGACCCACCCGGGCCACTTCGGGATCGGTAAAGGTGGCCCAGGGAATAACAGAATAATCCACCTTAAAACTTTTAAAATGCCGGAAAAGGCCGTTAACAGAAGCATACCAGGCCTGGTGAGCAGCGGTATGGGTAAACTGATACGGACCGGCAACATCACCGCAGGCATATATATTGGGGTATTTTGTCTGCAGGTATTCATTGACTTCAATGGTACCACTTTTACTGAGGGGAATATTCAGATTTTCCATGCCAAAACCTGAGGTATTGGCTTTACGGCCCAGGGCAATAAGCACCTGATCAAATTCAATTTCTATGAGCTGATTCTGTGCATCCGTACATTGCAGAATTTGCTGTGTTCCCTTTCTGATAAAGGCTTTTGCCTGATGCTTTAGATAAAGCTGAATGCCTTCCTGTCGGAAGCGCCGGTGGATAATATCGGATACTTCAGGATCTTCGCGCTTCATTAAACGGGAATTGCGCTCAATTTGCATGACCTGACTGCCCAGCCGGGCAAAACTCTGGGCCAGTTCGCAGCCAATGGGGCCGCCGCCCAGAACCAGCAGTCGCTCGGGTAATTCCTGCAGCTCCCAGAGGGTATCCGAGGTTAGATAATCCACCTGCTCCAGCCCTTCAATCTCAGGTACCAGTGGGTGTGCACCGGTGGCAATCACAATATTTTTTGTGCTAAGTACCTGGCCGTTTACCTCAACTTCAAAAGGGGAGATAATCCTGGCCTCACCCTGCAGACATTCTACGCCCAGTTGAGTATAACGTTCTACGGAATCATGGGGCTCAATGTCTTTAATCACCCGTTTAACCCGCTGCATTACTTTTTTAAAGTCAATAGTGGGCGGTTTAGAATGAATACCAAATTCATTAGCCCGCTGTATCTGTGACATCAGCCGGGCAGAACGGATCAGAGCCTTGGAAGGCACGCAGCCGGTATTAAGGCAGTCACCGCCCATTTTATGCTTTTCTACCAGGGTCACCCGGGCTTTGACGGCAGAGGCAATATAAGCACTGACCAGTCCGGCGGCACCGGCACCGATAACAATCATATTACGATCAAACCTGGCTGGTTTATTAAAATCTTTGTAAACTTTATTGGCCTTTATCAGTGCAATCATTTTTCTGGCAACCAGAGGAAAGACGCCTAATAAACTAAAGGACAGGATCAGCTCCGGGGATAAAATGCCTGATGGCGATTGCAATTGCCCTAACTGGGTTCCGGCATTGACATAAACCATTGTACCGAGCAACATACCCAGCTGGCTGACCCAGTAATAGGTCCAGGTTTTTATTCGGGTTAAACCCATCAGCAGATTGATAATAAAAAACGGAAACAGCGGTACCAGACGCAGGGTAAAAAGATAAAAGGCTCCTTCTTTTTCAATACCGGCATTAATTTTTTTTAACTGTTCGCCAAAACGGGCTTCCAGAGTATCGCGCAGTAAAAAACGGGAAACCAGAAAGGCCAGTGTTGCGCCGATAGTACTGGCAAAGGAAATAATAAGCAGACCCGTAGTAAAACCGAACACTGCCCCGCCCAATAAGGTGAGCAGCGTGGCACCGGGAATGGACAGAGCTGTAGAGATAACATACAGCACAAAAAAGCTGCCGGCTACCAGCAGGGGATTGGCCTGGTAATAATCAATAAAGCGCAGCTGGTTGGCTTTAAGATAAGTAAAACTAAGGTACTGGGATAAGTCAAAGGCATAAAAGGCGGTAAAGCCCAGAGCGATAATCATTAACACCAGTAGTTTTTTTACAGACATGTTGTATCCATTAATAATCGGTAAGGAGTACGATTATTATGGGTGAACTGTATGGGCAATTCTATAGCAATATAAAATTGTTATAAAAAAATGATATTTGGGATAGTCAGGACAGGTATAAAAATTAAAATGACCTGAACAGCAGCAGATAAACTGTGTTCAGGTCATAGAAGTTAATGACTCTATATTAAAAGTTAATGACTCTATATCAAAA
>JALVDE010000090.1 GCA_027009375.1 Gammaproteobacteria bacterium | reverse complement strand
GATGTCAACCACCGCTCCTATAAAACCGCCCACGGTTTCCTAAACCTGCAATGCGCCATGGCCATGACCGCCATTGATAAAAACAAACCCGTATCCGACGTTAAGGAACTGATATACAACACCCGCCAGAAACTTAAGCAGTCCGGGGAGATGGGGTATGAGGAGGTAGTGACGTAGAAGAGCAGCGCTGAGCGTTCAGCGTTCAGCGTTCAGCGTTCAGAAAGAGCAAGAGCTAAAAGCTAAAAGCTAAAAGCTAAAAGCTAAAAGCTAAAATATACTCCTGTAAACATAACTACCTTATTTTTAAAGAATGCACTTTATTCAAAAATACACTCTTTTGCTCTTTCTGAACGCTGAACGCTCAGCGCTGAACGCTGCTCTTTTTTATGCTAAAATACCCCCCATTTATTTCCCCCCACAAACAGATTTACAACACAGGTTTAAAAATGAAAATTCTGATAATTGGTAATGGCGGTCGGGAGCATGCGCTGGCCTGGAAAGCGGCGCAGTCGTCCCGGGTGGATGAGGTTTTTGTGGCGCCGGGTAATGCCGGTACGGCTCGTGAACCTAAACTGACTAATATTGATATTGGCGTTACGGATATTCCTGCTCTGATTGATTTTGTTAAGCAGAATGACATTGCCATGACCATTGTCGGGCCTGAGGCTCCGCTGGTGGCTGGAGTGGTGGATGCCTTTAATGAACAGGGGCTGGGTATCTTTGGTCCCACTCAGGGGGCGGCTCAACTGGAAGGCTCCAAGGCGTTTACCAAGGACTTTCTGGCGCGACACAATATCCCGACGGCGACTTATCAGAATTTTACTGAAATTGAACCGGCTGTTGCCTATATTAAAGAGCAGGGTGCACCTATAGTGGTTAAGGCCGACGGTCTGGCTGCCGGTAAGGGTGTTATTGTGGCTCAGAGTGAAGCGGAAGCCATTGCTGCAGTGGAAGACATGCTGGCAGGCAACCGTTTCGGGGATGCCGGTCACCGGGTGGTTATTGAAGAATTTCTCACTGGCGAAGAAGCCAGTTTTATTGTTATGGCTGATGGTAAAAATATCCTGCCGCTGGCCACTTCCCAGGATCACAAAGCCCGTGACAATGGCGACAAAGGCCCGAATACCGGCGGTATGGGGGCTTATTCCCCTGCTCCGGTGGTGACCGATGAAATTGCAGAAAAAGTGATGCAGACGGTGATTATTCCTACCATTGAAGGCATGGCGGCTGAAGGCCATGATTACACCGGTTTTTTATACGCCGGGCTGATGATTACCCCGGAAGGTGAAATGAAGGTACTGGAATACAACTGTCGTTTCGGCGATCCGGAAACTCAACCCATTATGATGCGTCTGCAGTCAGACCTGGTCGAACTGTGCCAGGCGGCTATTGATAAAAAGCTGGATACTATAACCGCCCAATGGGATCCCCGCGCTGCCATCGGTGTGGTTATGGCCGCCGGCGGCTACCCCGATGGCTATGAAAAAGGTCTGCCCATAGAGGGACTGGATCAGGTAGATGATGCCGACAACAAGGTTTTTCATGCCGGTACCGCCGAGAAAGACGGCCAGGTAGTCACCAATGGCGGCCGAGTCTTATGCGTAGTCAGTCTGGCAGACACAGTGACCGAAGCCCAGAAACAGGTTTACGAACAAGTGAAAAAAATTCACTGGAAAGATGCGTTTTATCGTACCGATATTGGCTATCGGGCCATTGCAAGAGAAAAGCGCTGAGAGCTGAGCGTTGAGCGCTGAGAAAGAGCCTGGAGAAAGCTCTGTTTTTGCTCTTTCTCAACGCTCAGCGCTCAACGCTCAGCGCTGCTTTTTTTGTAACTTTTTCCGAAATAGGTTAATATTCACCTAATCTAATATTCAAGTCGCCTGTGCTATTAGCTTCCAGGCAAATACAACAAGGAACATATTATGTCTACTAAACATCCCGTCGTTGCCGTAACAGGTTCTTCCGGTGCCGGTACTACTACTGTAAAAAATGCGTTTGAACATATTTTCTTCCGTGAAAATATCAATCCAGCCGTGATTGAAGGTGACAGCTATCACCGTTATGATCGTGAAGCCATGAAAGTGGCTGTCGAAGAAAAAGGGGATGACTTCAGTCATTTCGGCCCTGAAGCCAACCACTTTGATATTCTGGCAGAAACTTTCAAGGAATACGGCGAAACCGGTATGTGTAAACGTCGTTACTACCTGCACAGCGAAGAAGAAGCCGAACCTTATGCTCCTTTAAAGCCCGGCCAGTTTACTGAATGGGAAAATATTCCTTCAGGCACTGACCTGTTATTCTATGAAGGTCTGCACGGTGGAGCCAGAGACGGTGATGTCGATGTGGCCAAATACGTTGATCTGCTGGTGGGTGTGGTTCCTATTGTCAACCTGGAATGGATTCAGAAAATCCATCGTGATAATGCCCAGCGCGGTTATTCTGCAGAGGCCATTGTGGATACCATTTTACGTCGTATGCCTGACTACGTACACTATATTACACCTCAGTTTTCACGCACAGATATTAACTTCCAGCGTGTACCTACGGTCGATACTTCTAATCCTTTTATTGCCCGTGATATCCCAACACCGGATGAAAGTTTTATTGTTATCCGCTTTAAAGATCCCAAAAATGTGGACTTCCCATACCTGCTGAACATGATCCCCGATTCATTCATGTCCCGACGTAACAACATGGTTGTTCCCGGCAGTAAAATGGGCTTTGCCATGGAACTGATCCTGGCACCTCGCATCCATGAACTGATGGAAAAAGCAAAATCCTGAAAATAGCGGCTAAGTCGCTTTTGCTTTTATAGTTAAATGAAAAGCCGCTCTTTGCGGCTTTTCATTTATAAGTTAATCCTCTCCATCATATAACACAGACAATCCTGACGGATAATTTCTTCTCTGGTTGTCAGCATCGACGGCATTAAAGGTATCCTGGTTCTTATTTCCCCGTCAATATATTCAAAATAACGTTCAGCAACATCATTGCCCTGTTCATCAATTGCCTGTAAATAAGCTTTTTTCTCAGAGTTCATATCAATACTGGCTAAGCGAGTACCTGCCGGTAGTTCGGTAAAATTCATATTATCAACATCCGCATCAAAAACAATGTCCGCCCTCTGCTCGGGATCAAAGCTGATACTGATATTCTCAGGCACCCTGATAATCGCCATAGTATGGTATAAATTAAAATCTTCCGCTTTCAGGACACTATTATCAAAATCATCGAGTTGCATTACCCGGTCAATAAAATTAACCGCATGTTCCACCCCATGCTTTTGTTCCGGCTGACCGCATTCTACCGTAACAGCCGGACAGAGTTTGGCAAAAGCCATGGACTGCACGGTATCCGGTTTAATAAAATAAACCACGGTTGAGCTGAATAAATGCGCCAGCTGTAAAAAATTATGTTCCTTGCGGTTAATACAGGCATAGTGAGGATTTTTACCGGTATTATTATGAATATCCAGACTGGCAAACACCTTTCTTTTACGCATTTCACGCAAAATATCCGACATCATCCGACCTTCAGAAGAAAAATGACAGGCCCACACCCGGTTATAATCCGGCTGTCCGTCCAGCACTCGTTTATGCTCTCTGGCGGCCGAAATATTACCAATAAACAATGACAGTGCCCGCGGCAGTTCCTGCCCCTGATGCACCTGCAAATACTGCTTAACCGCTTCCCAGCCAGTCGTTTCATTACCATGCAACAACACCGAAACAAACAACGGCCGTGTTTTTTTACCCGGCAGATGAATTAAGGTCGGTCCCGGCAAAACCTCATGCAGCTCATCTGCCCTTTTATCCAGCAAGCCCTCAGGTATATATTCTATTGTATTAACTAAACTCATAATATCTCATTCTATTTAACCCCCCTCCAGGAAAAACCACGCTCTTCCTTAACACTTAACGCTTAGCACTTAACCCTATACACCCCATGTATGCACCGGCTCCCCTGTCTGCTGATGCTCCAGATAAGCCAGCGTCATCGCCCGCATATCCTTACCATGTTCAGCAATATACTGACGCTGCCAGACCGCTCCATTTTGACCGCTGCTGACCCGTTGTTCAATAATCCCCAGGTAATAGTCAATATCTTCAGCTTCAATCTGCATCTGCTGCAGACCCGTTTTTGCCATGGGCAGCAAGGTATCAAGAATCAATGCTTTTACTGAAATGGTTTCACCCGACAACCATTTCAGCCTGGCTTTCAGACCCTGTTTGGCCGCCAGATAAAAATTGTCTTTTGCCTGTTCAAAGGACAGCTGCAGTTCAGGAATTAAAGACTGAGTAGCCAGGCTGGTAATAGCCCCGTAAAAGAAGGCCGCATTGGCAATACTGTCAACTACCGTTGGGCCTGCGGGGATCACCCTGTGTTCCAGGCGCAGATGATACTGTCTTTGTTTTTCACTATCAATAAAAGCAATTAATGGCCGGTTCCAGCGCCAGATAGTGCCATTATGTAAACTCAGGTGTTCCAGATCTTCAATGGCGGTATCAAATACCTCCGGCAGCAACACCGGGTAGTGTGCCTGATTTTCCTGAAAACATTCCAGCAGGGATTCATGCGCATAACCGGAACCAAAACTGACCCTCTTTATCGGACCAAACATGGCACCGTCATAGCCGCCCACTGAAACGGCCTGTTCA
>JALVDE010000089.1 GCA_027009375.1 Gammaproteobacteria bacterium | reverse complement strand
GGCAGTCTGCATTCTCTGGCTCCAGAATTTAAACCCGGTTATCTTTCTGTATCTCCAGTTTCCTGTGCTCTGGATAAACAGATGCAGAATAATAAATTAATGGCTTTAACCATGATGCATGATTTACAAGCACCGGTTCCCTTTAAAAAACAATTCAGAAAAAATCTACAGCACTGGTTACTTGGACGTCATAAATATCAGATGGGTTATGATGAATACTTTAGAAAAGCGGTTATGCGCAATGAACTGTTCTACCGGGTGTCCACAAAGCAATTAAATGAGCTATTTAAAGCACATCAACAAACAGGTGAATAATGAGTTTAAGAAAAATTATTAATCGTTTTCTACAGGGAACACAGTATCAGGTTCAAAAAATCAATCCTGCATTAAATTCACCTGAAAAAAAGTGCCTTAAGATTACTATAGAGTATTTTCTGGCTAAAGCGGTACTGGAAAATAGTAATTTTTATTTTGTTCAGATTGGCGCTAATGACGGCAAGAGAGCCGATGATTCTTATGATTTTATTATCCGGCATCATCTCAATGGTATAGTGGTTGAACCGTTAAAAGATATGTTTGAGCGTCTTTGTGAAAACTATGCTTCAGAGCCGCAAATTACCAAAATAAACAAGGCAATTCACAGTACAGCTAAATCCATGCCTCTTTACCGAATAAAAAATGATGCCAATGTTCCTGACTGGTGTCATGGTATTGCGTCTTTTGATAAAAATCATTTAATGGACGGCGCTAAAAAGGTACCGGATATTGAAAAATATATTGTAGAAGAAACAGTAGAATGTATTTCTCTTAATGAATTATTTTCACAGACCGGTGTTGAGCAAATAACCTTTCTGCAAATTGACACAGAAGGTTATGATTTTGAAATTATTAAAATGATTGATTTTAATAAAATGAAACCTGCCATTATTCGCTATGAATGCAGTGTCCTGTCAGAACAGGACAATCAGGCCTGTATAGACTTACTTACTCAGCAGGGTTATCGCTTCTTTGATGAAGGTAATGATATCATTGCTGTACTGAACTAGTTTGGTTTTTATTTTCAGGCAGAATGTTATTTTTTTCTAATCCGGCATATATTGACTCAGCAAGGACGGTATAGCCCGCTTTATTAAAATGTTTCCAGTCAATCGGGCCATGAATAATCTGCTTTTTAGATGCTTCTCTGATGTCTGGACGGGTATCTATAAAAGGAATACCCAGCGACTCAGACATTTGTTTTACCCTGCCTGCAATCTCATCACTGCGCTGCATCAGTTCTTCAGAGGTATGGATTTCTATACTTTTTGTGGGATCTTTAGCAATAATATTAGAAGTGCTGATCTTATCTGAAACCTTAGCATAAGATTCAATAACTGCGGGTATGTAAATGACAATAATTTTACTGTTCTTAAAGAAGTCATGCAGATATTTAAGGGAACGTTTTGCAGCCATAAAACCCAGATCAGTTTCAGCTTTTGTAAGTTCAAGTGCGGGTGATTGCAGAGCATCGGGAATTTTCACTTCTTTTCCATTAACCCAGACACTATTGATTTTACCGGTTACCTGAATGTGAATATCACCTAATTCAGCCCCTACTTTTTTTTCCTTTAATTCATTTTTTATAATTTTAACTACAGCCCTGGGGAACCAGCCGGTATTACTGTCAATGCCGGAAAAAGGACCTGTCTTTCTCTGTTTTATATAATCTAGAAAAAAATCTTTCCAGGCCTTATCATTATTCAGTTTATTATTGCCATATTCTGGGATAAAATCTTCACGGATCTGTACTACGTTTTCAAGCAGGTCATTACCTGCGTAAAAATAAGCAAGAATAATATCGGGTTCCTGCAGGTGAGAATCGATGTTTCTTTTTATAAACTGGTATTTTGCAATGGGTTCACGTACCCAGCCTTTGATATTACTCGCACCGCTTTTACCAAAGGTAATAACATCTTTACCGGTTAAGTCATGTAAAACATGGCCTGAGTTAAAAGCAGCGTTGGTATTGGGATCAATTTGTAAAATCCAGTCACCTTTTCCCTGTGCATAAGAGTCACCCGCAATGGCTATATAATTTTCTGGTAGTCGTTCAGACTTGGAACTCTGGGCCAGAACAGCCAGACCAGCGGGCAACGCAAATTGAAATTTTACAGGGGTTTGAGTAATAAACTTATCTTCAATAACCGATTCAAGAAATAAAAAAGTAACGGCAATAACAGTTAAGGACAACAGGATATTTATAAAGGAGTTTTTTTTCATTATTTAGATTTTAAAAGTAATTTAACCCTTGCAAAGGTGATAGGATTATTAAGTTATTGTTTATTTTTTTAAATATTAAAGTTTTCTCAGCAGTTCTTTTATACGGTGATCCCAGGTGTAATTTTCCATAAAGTACTGGTGTCCATGAAGAGCTATTTTTTCTCTTTCCCTGTCATGCTTCAGATAAAAGTTAACTTTATCTTTAAGTTCTTCTGAATCTTTATAGGTTTCTATATGCTTGCCGATTTCAAATAATTCATTTAATTCAGAACAGTATTCTGTCAGCAAAAAGCCCTGAGCAGCCAGGGTTTCAAAAATGCGCAAATTAACACCGGTTTCTACCCCGTAAAAAGTAGATCGGGTAATATTGAGAATGATTTTACTCTGGTGCAGCAAGCTATGCAATTGATTGCCCCAGACCGGCTGGTAATTAATTTTGTCCTGTAACTGTGCAGATATCAGGGCATTATTTCGCTGCCATTTACTGCCGTATATACAGATCTGGTGCTTGACAAGATGTTCGAGCAGGAAGATTCTGCGCATATCTGCGCTTCCGACAAACAGTAAATCCAGAGATTTTTCTATTGTAGCAGGCACTTCAATAGGATTCGCTCCAAAGGGGAAATAAGAAGCGTTCAGTTGATCGTTTTTATTAATAAACTCTGTTGTGGTTTTAGAAAAAGAAAATATATGGTCATATAAAGGGAGTTCTTCAGTATAAAAATAAACCAGCTCTCTTTTATTATTAAACAGGTTGCAGCTGTCTGTATCATAGAGATAAAGCTTAAAACCATATTGTTGTTTAAGAGTATGTATGAGCTGTAAATTAAAAAAACGGTATAAAAATCCTATCACCAGAATAATATCAGGTTGCTGTTCCTGTATAAGCTTTTGCAGGGCATGATTGGTAATTTTAGGATTTCGGTAATAATCTTTTTTTAAAAACTGTCTGTTAAAGGCTTTCTTAACGGCAGAACTCAGTTTATAGAAGGATTTTTTTTCTAGTTTTTCAGAAGCAATATAATAAGTATCTTTAATATTGTCCAGTAGGGCAGAGGCAATTTCCTGGCCAAGGGAAATTCCGCTGATACCATCGAGCACTAGAATTTTTTTATTTTGCATATGATGTTAAATTTTTATTTGCTGAGTTAATTGCACAAAAGTAAATTATAACACGAAAAGTTTTAGCGGTATTCAGGGAACTGTAGCGCTGAAAAACCGGAAGAGACAGGTCGGCAGGTCAGTTGTTCTGGTGACACTGTAGTTTTTGTCAGAGGGGTAATAACTTTGTGTCTGATGCGGGCAAGATGCCTGCATCAGGATGGATAGCTTAGTTTGAGTCACCGAACCAGTCGTAACTGCAGTCCAGATGTTTGCGGATCTGGATAATACCTTCCAGGTCATCTTCTACCATAACCTGAATCGGTGAGCGGTTTTTAAACTTTTTGCTGGCACGGGTCATCCAGAACAGGGACATTTTGGGATTGGTCGGATAGCTGGTGGACAATGCATCAATAATACCCAGAATATGACGCAGGCGTTCCTGTACTTCAGGGGTGTCCGGAAATGCGGTATTGTGCCTGAACTGGCTCAGGTGACGGACTTTTACATTTTTGGGTAATGCCATAATGGAGAGAATATGTTCACCGTCCAGTTGCCACTGGTCCATAATGTGCATCACGGCATTGGTGACTTTTATGTTATAATCCTCTTCGGACAATTCGTTTTGTGGTTGTGCTGTCATATTGTGTTGCCTGTTTTACCTGATTAAAGGCTTAAAGTCCTAGTAATTTAGTCGGGTTTTATTGTATCATCTATTTTCTGTTATTTCTAACTAATTTTATCATCTTCTAAAGTTTGTCTATATGTCAGCCTGAAAAACTGTCAAAAGCACCTTTTAAACCGAATAAAGAGTTAACTGAATTAAAGAGGAAAGCCATGTCTGAAGCAAGCGGATCTGAAAAAGTCTCATTTTTACTGGAGGGGCAGGAAGTTTTAACTTATGACCGTTCTATTGCCCTGACGGATCAGCAGAAGAACTACCTGGAGGATATGGACAAAACTCTGGAAGAAGGCTTTATGCTGGCTGGACAGAAGGTGGAGCAACCTGATCTGGAACAGAAAACTCAGTTTGTGGCCCTGAATCTGGTGCAGGCACTGCAAAAAGAAGACGATAAAACAGCCATTATACTGTTTTCCTATCTGGTGGACCGGATGCCGGAGCTGAAACAGGCTAAAGCCAGGGTAAAAGAGAGCGAATCCGGTAATAAAATCGGGATAGAGTTTATTTTTGATGAAATCAAGCCGGAAGGGCAGAAGCTGGAGTTCCATCCTAAACCGCCGGTAATGCATTAAATTATTTTCGTGGGCAAAATTATATGGTTATTAAAAGTTTATGTAATAAGTTTGTGAAAAGGTAGTTGCAT
>JALVDE010000088.1 GCA_027009375.1 Gammaproteobacteria bacterium | reverse complement strand
GCTTTATTGCAGGTGCCGTTCTGGTTGTTCTGGGCGGCGATTCTTCCAGATCTCATACCAATAAAATGGCTTAATTGATATTAATCCCTGTTCCCACGCTCTGCGTGGGAACACCTGGCAAATTCTATTTTTATCCCTTTATTCCGGTCTCTCAATACCCAGTTTTTTCATTCTTGAACGCAAAGTGCTGGAAGGAATATCCAGCACTTCTGCTGCACCTTTTTTACCACCAATCACCCAGTCCAGTTTTTCCAGTACTGAAATAATATAATCCTTTTCATTTTCAGCCAGGGTTTTAAAGCGGGGTCGGGTGGTTTCATTGTCATGTGCCATAACCACCTGGCTGCAGGTCACCGGTAACAGGGCATCATCAATATCGATAATATCACTGCGGGCCAGAATGGCAGAACGTTCAATGACATTCT
Source organism: Gammaproteobacteria bacterium (assembly GCA_027009375.1). GTDB lineage: Bacteria > Pseudomonadota > Gammaproteobacteria > GRL18 > GRL18 > JANELJ01. The sequence continues at coordinate 4,264 of JALVDE010000088.1, read as the reverse complement.
GCAGTTCCCTAATATTGCCCGGCCAGTCATAATCCATCAACAGTTCCATACTCACTTCAGAAATCCCTTTAAGCGGCTTACCCAGTTTTTTGGACAGGCGTGACAGAAATTTTGCCAGCAACAGGGGAATATCGGATTTGCGTTCTCTTAAGGGCGGAACAGTTAAGGGAAAAACATTCAGACGGTAAAATAAATCCATGCGGAATTTACCTTCATCCACCATCTGTTTCAGATCCCGGTTGGTCGCCGCAATAATACGGACATCCACTTTAATGACTTCACCGCTGCCAACCCGCTGAATTTCCTGCTCCTGCAGTACGCGCAGTAATTTTACCTGCACATCCAGAGACAGCTCACCAATTTCATCCAGGAATATAGTGCCTTTGTCTGCCAGTTCAAAATGACCGGTACGATCACTGACGGCACTGGTAAAAGCCCCCTTAACATGGCCGAATAATTCACTTTCTACCAGCGATTCGGGGATGGCGCCGCAGTTAACTTTAATCAGCGGCCGGTCTTTGCGCGGACTGAACTGGTGAATGGCTCTCGCCATGGACTCCTTGCCGGTACCCGATTCACCGTTAATCAGAACGGTGGTATCGGTCATGGCCACCTGGCGGGCTTCTTCCATGGTTTTTTTCAGGGCGCGACTCTGGCCGATGATTTCACCATAATCCTGCTCGGTACGAATTTCTTCCTGCAGATAGACATTTTCGGCCTGCAGTTTTTCCTTTAGCTCCTTAACAGTAGATAAGGCCTGATTTAGAGCCTGTTCACGTGCCCGGCGTTCAGAAATATCCTTAAACACCACACAGGCACTGCTGATATCTACGGTTCCGTTAATGGCTGTTACCGTAAATTCCACAGGCAGCGCCTGTCCGTTACGGCTCCAGAAAATATCACTGTCACTATGCCTGACCTGCTGATCCTGAAGCGTCAGCAATACTGGATTTCTCTCCCGTGGATAACGCTGTTCCCGCGTATCGGTATGCATTAACAGGTCATGAAAATCTTTCCCTGCCATATCAGCTTCTGTCCAGCCGGTAATTTTTTCTCCGGCCGGATTAACAAAGGTGATCCGCCCCTGCTTATCCACACCCAGCAGACCTTCGCCCATGGATTCAAGAATAATGGCATTATCTTCTTCGAGCTGACGGTTTTTCTGCGCCAGGGTCTGTTCCAGCCGGCGGATTTTTATATGGGTTTCAACCCGGGCAATGACTTCTTCAGCCTGAAAAGGTTTAGCGACATAATCCACTGCACCCACTGCAAAACCTTTTACCTTATCTTCCACATCATCCAGAGCAGATAGAAAGATGACCACGGTATCGGACAGAGCCGGATCATTCTTAATTTGACGGCAGACTTCATAACCGTCCATACCCGGCATCATAATATCCAGTAATACCAGAGCCGGCTGAATCTTGTGGGCAATATTAAGTGCATCTTCACCGTTTTTGGCCAGTAATAATTTATAACCGCGGCCTTCCAGGGTCTGATAAAGCACCTGCAGATTGGTTGGATTGTCATCCACCAGTAATAAAGTTTCCTGTTCCTGGCTGATCCCTTTATTTAACGGCATTACTGGTCTGTTTCCTTAAGTTCGGCAATGATGACTTCTGTGATGTGCACGATACCGGTAAAATCAAAATCCCTGATCTTGCCGGATAGCTGTTGTTTTAAATGAGCCGGTATTTCCGCCACATGCTGCAGGCTATTATACACGCTCTGTATCTGCCTGATGTCACCGACTTCACTGGATTCCAGCATCTGCTCTAACAGGGTGAATAAATCCTTTCGCTCTATGTGCTGTTCAATAGCAGTATCACTATTGCCTGTGGTCTGCTCTGCTGAGCCCTTCCTGGTCTCCCAGATAAATTTTAATCCGGTATGCTGTTCTATTTTGCGAAATACCTGGGCAATTTTAAAGGGCTTGGCAATAAAGTCGTCCATCTGAGCATCCTGCAGTGCTTCTGAGGCATCAGGAAAAACACTGGCAGTCACAGCAATTATGACTACATCCCAGGGCTGTGCCTGCTCTCTGATCTGTTCCCGTATTGTCCGGGTGGCTGTAATACCGTCCATTTCCGGCATTCTGATATCCATCAACACCAGGGCAATGCGGTGTTTCAGGGTCAGTTCCACGGCCTGCTGACCATTAACGGCAATCATAACCTTAAAACCGGCAGCCTGCAGAATACGCTTAAGGATATCCCGGTTGGTTTCCCTGTCATCGACAATTAAGGCCTGCATCTGCACATTATCCGGTAAATGCGGAATACTGGCATCGTCCTCATTTTCCAGAGCCGGAACCGTCAGCTCAGCATCACTGACCTCAATCAGCGGCAGTGAAAATGCAAAAGTACTGCCCTTGCCGTATTCACTCTGCACCGTAATACCGGCACCGCCCATCTCTCTTACCAGACGCTGACTGATGGCCAGTCCCAGACCGGTTCCTCCGGCATCAATACCATCTTTAGCCTGTTGAAAAGCATCAAAAATACTTTGCTGTTTATCATTGGGGATGCCGATACCGGTATCCACTACAACAAAATGAATACGCCGTTCCAGGCTGCTATCAGACTGAAAATCCATCTGTTCAAACACCTTGAGTGTTATGCTGCCTTTATGGGTAAATTTAACGGCATTACCCAGCAGATTGATCAATACCTGTCTTAATTTTGTAGCATCAGTTTTAATCCCTCTGGGCAGACTATCCTGCAAATCCAGCACCAGTTCCAGCCCTCTGGCAGCCACCCGGGGTGAGACCATATCATAAACCCCCTTAATCAGTTCCCGTAAATCCACCGGGCTGATATTAAATTCCATTTTGCCCGACTCAATCTTAGACAGATCAAGTACATCATTAATGAGGGTCAACAGGTGATGACCGCAGCTTTTAATGGCATCCAGACTTTCCATCTGCTCTGCTGTAACCTGCCGGTCATTCTGCAGGATCTGGGCATAACCCAGCACCCCGTTTAAGGGAGTTCTTAATTCATGAGACATATTGGACAGAAATTCACTTTTTGTTTTACTAGCTTCTTCTGCCGCCTCCTTGGCATCGATAATGGCCTGTTCTGTCAGCTTTCTTTCAGTCAGATCCTGTAAAATAGCAATAAACACCGGCTCATCATTCATAACCGCTGCGGTGAGAATAATTTCTGCCGGAAAAGCTTCGCCATTCAGGCGTTCAAATACCAGCTCATATTGCTGATAACCGCTCTGTCCAGCCTGCTCCATCAACTCATTGATAATATCGTAAGCCGCCCGGCCATCCGGCTGAATCGGCTGCGCCAGAGAATACAGATATGAACCCAGTACCTCTTTTTTGTCTCTGATTCCAAACAAAGCCAGAAAAGCATGATTACAATCCAGGATTCCCTTATCGGAACACAATAAATTAGCCTGGGATGAACTTTCAAACAGCACCCGAAACTTTTCTTCTTCCCGTTTCCGCTCAGTAATATCATGAGCCATACCTTCCAGGGCAATAATACGGCCTTTTTCATCCTTAACCGGTACTTCAATTACTTCAAAGCGTAACGCTTCACCGCTGCGGTTACGGATCTCCATTTCAAAGGCTTCCTGCTGCTCACCCCTGAAAGTCCGTTCAATCAATTCTGCTGCCTGTTTATTAAGCGGGTTATCCGTTACATATTCCCTGAAAAAGTTCTGGAATTCATCCGGTGTATAACCCAGAATTTTTTCCACTGATGGACTAACATAAGATATCTGACCACTTTTATCATGGGTAAAATAGAAATAACGGCCTTTAAGCCCCTGTACCATGCGACTGAAACCTTCTGAACGGGCCTTACGGATATCCTGTTCCCGTTTATTCAGCCGAGCCGCCATATCGGTAAAACTTTCTGCCAGCAGACCAATTTCATCATTGCTGTTAACTTCCACCACAGCATCCAGATTACCTTCGGCAACGGATTTTACACCGGCAGTTAAACGCGCCAGCGGCTGGGTGATTTTGCCTATAACCAGCCAGACGGTCACCAGGATCAATAATAAAGACACCAGCAGAACCACGGCGATACGAATACCTTCGTGACGAACCCTGGCCAGTACCACGTCCTCCGGAACCCGGACCGCAATACTCCACTGGGTACTGGCAATAGGATGAAAGGCGACCCATTGGCGAGTATCCGTATCCCAGCCATTGAGCTTCATCACTCCGCGCTGACCGGAAGTCATTTTATCCGCCAGCTCCTTAATTAAGGGACGATGGTTTTTTTCTGCATCCTTATAGATG
>JALVDE010000087.1 GCA_027009375.1 Gammaproteobacteria bacterium | reverse complement strand
CATGGATGATACCGCTGATGTTATTAATGCCTTAAAAGTCCGCTTCCCTAAAATTACAGGTCCCAGAAAAAATGATATCTGCTATGCCACTCAGAGCCGTCAGGATGCGGTGAAAACGCTTTCACAAACCAGCGATCTGGTGCTGGTGGTCGGTTCACCCAATAGTTCCAATTCCAATCGTCTGCGGGAAGTGGCCGAACGTCAGGGAGCTAAAGCTTATCTGATTGATAATGCCTCAGAAATCCAGCTTAACTGGCTGGAAAACTGTCAGACTATCGGGGTGACAGCAGGCGCGTCAGCCCCTGAATACCTGGTTGAAGATGTGGTTAGCTGGCTGCAGGAAAAAGGCGTAGATGCCAGCAATATTGAACAGGGAAATAAAGAGGATGTGGTATTTTCATTACCAAAAGAACTGCAAAGTTAAATATCCTTTTTATGTCCATCAGTTGTGTTAATAACATCACAAAAAACAGCCAATTTATACCGTTTATCCGTCAGTGTACTACACTAATCCTATTGCTAATGACATTTTGAAATAACAGGTTTATAAAGTAGTTATGAAAACAGAAATAAAAAAATCAAAGGGTTTCACATTAGTAGAGCTGATGATTACCTTAATTGTACTGGGTATTCTACTGGGCCTTGGTGTTCCCAGTTTTATGAACCTCTATAATCGTAATAAACTGGCAACCTCAGCTAATAAAATTGTAGCGGCCGTTAACGCCGCTCGCGTTGCTGCGATTAAACAAAACAGTACAGTGTCATTTTGCCAGGATGTCTCAGTGGCAACTAACTGTAGTAATCCGGCCACTATTTTAGCCGCCTCAGCTCTGGAGGGAATGAGTTCTTCCGTATTGGTTCAGAGTTCAACGCAGATTGATTTCGGGGCTGATGGCATTGGTACAACCACGAGTAGTACCATACCTTACTCAGGCATTGTTGCTGATGTTTATACCAATAGCCTCACTACTGACAATCATCGTTGTATTGCAATGGTTGGGGGGTCATCGGTGAGAACTTATACTAAAACGGGTAATTGTCCATGAAATCTGAACATAAGATTTTTAAATTTAAACAGGCACAAAAGAAACAAACAGGCTTTGGCATGCTAGAAGTACTGATAGCCCTGCTGGTGCTATCCATTGGTCTGTTAGGTATTGCTGCTCTGCAAATTGTTTCCTTAAAAAATAATCACAGTTCAATGTCTCGTTCATTAAGTACTATTTCAGCTTATACCATTCTAGATGCCATGAGAGCAGACAGAGCCAGTGCACTGGCTGGTAGCTATGATTTTTCTATGCCCGGTAGCATTTCTGCTTCTACCTGTAAAAAAACAGGCACAACTCTGCAGGATGTCCAGATTAATGACTGGTTAGGGCAGATACAGCAGAACCTTGGTACTACCGCCTGTGGGTCTATTGACTGTACATCAACACCCAATACCTGCTCAATCGTTATTCAATTTGATGACAGCCGTGCAACTAATGGCTCAAGTACCCAAACTATAACAACGAATGTCGTAATATGAATATATTAAAACTATCCGGAATATCAGTTAATAAGGGTTTTACCCTGGTAGAGCTGATGATTTCAATTGTCCTTGGAGCCATTATTACGGCCGGACTTATCAGTGTCTTTTTATCCAATCAGCAGTCTTACCGAACTAATCAGGGACTTAGTGAGGTACAGGAAGGTACCCGTACGGCTTTTGAACTAATGGCCAGGGATATTCGAACGGCCGGTCTGACCGGATGTGTTAATAATAATCGGGTAGCTAATGTACTGGTTAATAGTTCCACGGTCTGGTGGGAAAACTGGTCGAATCCTGTTATGGGCTACGATAATGGTATAACCGATCCCGCTGTTACAACGGGTACCTCTACCGGTGACCGTCTGGCAGGAACTGACAGTATTGCTATTTTAAGTACGGAAGGAACAGGCCTAAGTGTCCAGAGCCATAATCCAACATCAGCCCAATTTAAGCTCAATGAAACAAGTTCTGACTTGCAAAGTGGTGATCTAATCGTGGTATGTGATCCGGATCATGCGGCCATTATGCAGATAACTAATTATAACAATAGTAATGTTACTCTTGTACACAATACGGGAACTGGTTCACCTGGTAATTGTTCCAAAGGTCTGGGGTTTCCCACAGATTGTTCTTCAGTTAATGGTAACCAGTACTCATATGGTTCCAATGCACAAATTGGACGGATAGCTGCAGCAGACTGGTATGTAGGGGTTAATGCCCAGGGTGGAAGTTCACTTTTCAGAACATCTCTGGTAACCAATGCTGGTTCTGTAACTGTGTCACCGGTCAGTAATGAAATGATACGTAATGTGACGAATATGCAGATTACCTATCTTGAAACGGGTAGTCCTAACTTTGTTAATGCGGCCTCAGTAGTAAACTGGGCTAATGTTACTGCGGCCAGGGTCGTTTTAACCCTGGTCAGTGAAAACAACGTTACCGTCAATAATACGCCATTAACTCGAACAGTTACATCAACCACAACTATAAGAAACCGGGTGGATTAATATGTTTTATACTCACAACAAATTAAATCATCAAATAAAGCATCAGAAAGGTGTGGTTCTGGCCATTTCTTTACTACTGCTGCTGGTAGTCACTATTGTTGGTCTGGCGGCTATTTCAACCACCACGATGCAGGAGAAAATGGCTGGTAATATGTATGATCGTGAAGTAGCGTTTCAGTCGGCTGAAGCTGCTTTACGAGTAGCAGAAACTCAACTTGGCTTAAATTCAGCCATTATTTACAGAGACTGCTCTGTTGTGACATGTGAAGCCATTCCACCGTCGACAGCAACCTGGCAAACGGTTGGCACTATCGATTATAACCCAGGCAGTCTGGCTGCGGGTCAACCACAATACATTGTTGAAGATATGGGTGATTGGGTGGACTATGAAAGCTCAACTGGTTTTGGACAAAGTGCCAATGCCAACCAATACGGTGCACAGGGTGTAGTGAGTACCGTACCATTTTATCGAATAACCGCACGCAGCCATAATCCTGCAAGTGCCACGAATCGTTCAGTAGTGACATTGCAAACATGGGTCAAAATGTAGGGTGAGGGGAGAATATATTATGAAACAGCCGTTATTTTTTACCATAAAGCAAAATGGTTTAAGTCGTCCGGGGCAGTTATTATTGTTAATAATGACATTATTACTGGTATTTTATACTGGTAATATTCAGGCAACTGTTGCTATTACTCCTGAGCCTCTGACAGTACAGGAACCACTGGAACCCAATATTTTATTTATACTGGATGATTCCGGTTCCATGAATTGGGAGTTTATGCCCGATTCAGGTTTTGATCATTCCCCCGATTATGATAAGGAATATGACCAATACAGAAATAGTGATACCAACCTAATCTATTATGATCCCAACACTACTTATACGCCACCACCTAAAGCCGATGGTAGTTCCTGGCCGAATGCCAGTTATCCTAATGCCAAGCGTAATGGTTTCTGTACAGGAAGTTGCACTACCTCTGATATTTTTAATTACGGATATTATGACAATGTTTTTTCCAGTAAATGGAGTAGTAATACTTATGCAACCGATCCTGATGGTGACCACATTAATGCGTTTGTTTATACCACCAAATCAGGTAATACCTATACAGAATATTATATAGCCCAGGATTGTACAGGATCGACTTCGGCTAACTCCCTGGCCAACTGTGATGACAGTGCTGCAGCACAACAGAATGTAGCAAACTGGTTCTCATATTATCGTCGTCGTGATTTGCTGGCCAAAAGTGCAGCTATGACTGCATTTAAAGACCTTAATCCAGATTACCGGTTTGGTTATGGTGAGTTAAATGGTAATGAGAGAATGAAAAAACCAGCCTCCTCATATAATAAAATGGCAATTTATGGTGATGGCAGTACGGGTACCCGCAAAAAAGAATTCTATGACTGGCTGGCAGCTAATAGCAGTGGTTCTGGAACACCTTTGCAAAGGGCTTTGCTCTATGCCGGTGAATATTTTTCAACTGACCACCCATGGTTAACCGATCTGAACAATTCCAGCAGTGATAAATACGCCTGTCGTCAGTCTTTCAGTATCGTGACTTCGGATGGTTTCTGGAACAGTTATTCAGCGTCTATTGCATCAGCGGATCGTGATCAAACAGATGGTCCCACCGTTACCGGACCTAATAGTATTTCTTATACCTATTCTGCGGTTGCCCCCTATGTAATGACTGCAGCAAATAATAATAACCTGGCCGATATTGCCATGAAATACTGGAAAAATGATTTACGTCCGGCAATTGATAATGAGGTGCCTACCGGTACTGAAGACCCGGCTTTCTGGCAGCATATGGTTACTTTCACCATTGGTCTGGGATTAACTCCAGTGAATATATCTCCTGCAGGTACAACCGTTGATCAGATCTTTGGCTGGGCTAATGGTACCGATCCGGCTATCAGTGGTTTCTCATGGCCAACGCCTTCATCCAGTAGTGTTAATAATGTAGCGGATATGGCTCATGCGGCACTTAATGGTCATGGAGGTTTCTTTTCAGCCAAGAATCCACAGGAGTTTACCGATGCCATTAATGCGGCTTTGGACAGAGCCGCAGAACGTGTGGGATCGGCCGCGAGTCTGGCCGCTAACTCAACCAAACTGGATACTGGCGTGTTTACCTATCAGGCCAATTAT
>JALVDE010000086.1 GCA_027009375.1 Gammaproteobacteria bacterium | reverse complement strand
CGGTAGTACTGATGGGGGCAGGTTTTATCGGCTGTATTATTCTGGAGTCACTGGTTAAACGGGGTGTCAGCCTGACCGTGGTTGAGCGTGGTGATCGAATGGTGCCGCGTATGATGGATGATACGGCAGGCAATATGCTTAAACAATGGTGTGTTGACAAGGGGGTACGGGTACTGACCAGTCATAGTGTCACTGCTATTGAAGCCGGCGAACCTCTGTCCGTCATAATGGATTCCGGAGAAAATCTGTCGGCTGATCTGGTGATTTCAGCCACCGGTGTACGTTCCAATATTGATTATTTGCAGGATAGCGGCATTGAAATCGATCAGGGTATTCTGGTTAACGGTTATCTGCAGACCAGTCATCCGGCCATTTATGCGGCCGGTGATGTGGCTCAGGGACGGGACTTTTCTACCGGAGACTTTACTGTGCAGGCTATTCAGCCCACTGCTGTGGAACATGGCCGGGTTGCAGCCACTAATATGGTGCAGGATAATACTCTGGAGCATCAGGGCAGTTTGAATATGAACGTTCTGGATACCCTGGGCTTAATTTCCACCTCTTTTGGCCAGTGGATGGGTGTTACCGGAGGTGATTCGGTTTGTATTGTGGACAGGGAGCGCTATAAGTATCTTAACCTGCAGTTTAAAGACGATGTACTGGTAGGCATCAGCAGCCTGGGGCATACTGAAAATATCGGTGTGGCCCGCGGTTTAATACGTGGAAAAGTTTCTCTTGGGGATTGGAAAGCCCGCTTGCAGAAAAATCCGGAACGGCTGATGGAAGCCTGGCTGGCCTGTTCTGTCGGTGTGGCCTGATTGTCGGATATAGTTGGAAATATAAGTCTTATGAAAATCACTTTAAAATGTTTCGCATTTCTGGCAAAACACCTGCCCTCACATGCTCAGCGTAATGCGGCAGAAATTGAAATTGAAGAGGGCACCAGTGTTAATGATGTCATAGATGCCTGGCATATTGATCGTGAGGATGCTTACCTGGTGATCCTTAACGGGGTTTATGTCTGCGGCGAAGACCGGGATACCACCCTGTTAAAAGAAGGTGACACCCTGGCACTCTGGCCGGAAGTGGCCGGCGGTTAGCTGGAAGTTAAGTATAAAGCTAAATTATATTCAGCGGCAGTGCTGTGAAAGATAGTCTTTCATGGCCTCTGCATTAAGTGCCTTAGAATAGAAAAAGCCCTGCATCAAAAAGCAGTTGTTTTTTAGAAGAAATTTCTCCTGTGCCTTGTTTTCAATTCCTTCGGCAATAACATCCAGTCCCAGTGAGTGGGATAAGTCTATAATCGAACGGGTGAGTTCTGCATCCTGCTCCGGCAGGTTGATAATAAAGGAGCGGTCAATTTTTACTTTATTGACAGGCAGTTGCTGCAGGTAAGAGAGTGAGGAATAACCGGTACCAAAATCATCAATTGCAATTTCAATACCCAGTTCTCGAACGGCTTTTAGAAAACGGATAGACTGCTCTAAATCTTTAATAACCAGGTTTTCTGTGACTTCCAGTTTCAGCCATTGCGGCTTAAAATCAAGTTCACTTAAAATTGCTTTTAACTTGCCAATATAGGTGTCATCCTCCAGTAATTTAATAGATAAATTTAGGGACAGTTTGCCAATATCGGTGCACAGAGTTTGCCAATGCATAAAGTCCTGCATGGCTGTTTTCATTACAAAATAATCAATGTCATAAATCAGACCGTATTCTTCTGCTGCAGGAATAAAATCCAGAGGTGATATAAACTCGTTATTTGTATGTTGCCAGCGAATTAAGGCTTCCATACCGATAACCCGTTTATCCCTTGCATCGATTTGCGGCTGATAATGTACTTCCAGTTTATGTTGTTTAATGGCCTGTTTCAGTTCAGTGAGCAGAGACAGCTTATTATTGGTAATGGCAGTCAGAACTGGATCATAAAACTGAATATGACCTTTTCCGGATGACTTGGCCTTATGCAGAGCAGAATCAACATTCTGTATTAACGTCAGGGCTGTAGTGGCATCTTTTGGATACAGTGCAATACCCAGGGAAACAGAGATAAATAGTTTCTGCTTATCAATTATTAATTCTTCTTCTACAGTCTGCTGTATCTGCTTGCTGAGCTTAATGATTTTGTCTGAGTCTGTTTCACTGAGTATCACTATAAATTCATCCGTGCCAACTTTACTCAGACTGTTCTGTTCCCATAAAATATTTTCCAGTCGTCTGGCGATTTCAAGTAATACTCTGTCTCCAAAAAGGTGACCATAGGAGTCATTTATATCTTTAAAATTATCAATATCAATAAGCAGGACAGCAAATTCATGATGGTATTTTCGGGCAATCAGAATACGGTTTTTCAGTCGTTCTATAAATAGTTTACGGTTGGGCAGACGGGTAATGATATCGTAATTTTCAATTTCAAAGGAATATTTTTCCAGTAGTTTGTTTTGCTCCTTAAGCAGGGCATTCTGCATGCGGTTACGTTTTTCATACAGGCCTATAAACAGATTAAATACGATAAAGGGTAACAGCCCCATAAGAGACTGCCTGAAATGTTCACTGTCTGCATGATAAAATTCTATGCCGAGAATAATAACCACCGATAAAAACAGCATGGAAAAACTGAATTTACGATCGCTAAGAAAAAATACCACCAGCATCTGCACATAAAACCAGCCAATGCCAACATAAGCATTATCGCTGTTATAGAAAGTCAAAGTCACTATTAACAGCGAAAATAACATGACAAATTTAACCAGCAGTGGAAAAATTTCCCGGGATTTTCGAGCCAGTAGCAGGGTAATAAGAGCCAGCAGGGAATAAGCAGAGTCAATAATGGTCTGAAAATATTCACCCTGATAAAAGCGCAGTATGGCAGCCAGAGAAACAATCAGGATGTTAATAAGAAGCAGGGAGTTAAAAAACTGATATTTAAGCTTTAATTCAGATTCATTGCTCTGAAACAGAAAACCACTGCTTAGAAAATTACCTAAAATCATATTGTATGGTTGTAAAGAGTGGCTTAAGATGAATCAATGTATTATGCAGCGAATAGTGTATGGCGGTCATTATAACATGGAAGTGTAACGCATATAATAATCCGCAATAATAAATTACATTTTGTGTGGTTTTTAAATACAGCTGATTTAACACCTGAACAGGAAATTCTGGAATGGCTGATGGAAGTAGCCTGGCCGGAAGTGGCCGGCGGTTAGCGGGAAGTTAAATTGTAGTAATTCAGGCTTGAGCTGTTACTTCTTTATTGTTTTTGTCTGAGCTGTACTCGCTTTGCTTCCTGGTTATAAGAATCAGCCAGCCCTCTCAGCGTAGCGCCGAATCGGGCGAAGCCTGCTTGTTCTACAGCTTCTGCCTTCTCCCGCCATTGTTGAGCAAGTTCTTTTTCAGGAGCACCGGTAGGATCGATCCAATGGACGCCCCTGGAATTAAATGCTTCGGTTTGAAAGCCATTTCTTATGCTTTCTGTATCACTGGTATTGAGCTGCTTTGCAATTTCTGTATTTATCCATAAACCATCTGGATCTTCAGGACTATAAAAAAGTACCTCGCCAATCTTGTGCATCGCCACATCCAGGTGGCCAGAGTCTCCGCACCGTTCTTTTACTTTTTCAAACCAGACATTAAATTTTTTAGCAGAAAAACTGCCATCCTCACGTAACCCGGGTGGTCGCTTCCACTCGTGCAATAATCTCCAGGCATTTGTAGTGATAGCCAGGGTCTCATTATCAACGGTTTCAGGTTTTTCGGTTCCTTCGGATTGGTAAATCAACTGTATTACTTCACAAAAAAGATCTGGCTCAGTGGCTAATTTTTTCTCCAGCAGTTTAGGCCTAACCTCTTCATTGCCATCCAGCAATGCCATATATGCCCACTCTATTTGGAACAGGTCATTGGGATCAGTATTAGGATCTTCCTGCAATGTCTTGATCAGCTCAATAACATAATATTGATCCATTGTATTTGAGGGTTCATCAGAAGAAACTGCAGCCAGTAGAGCAGAGGTTGTTCTGGCATGATCCAGTGGCAATTTCTCATGCAGACGAGCATATAGACAGTTCAAAGCCGCAACCGGTCTACCATATTTGAGCAATTTGTCTATGGCATGGATAAGCTCTTGCTTATCAAAATATGGATGAACATTCACCTGCTTCCAGTAAATCAATTCATTTTCCTCCAGCCAAACACTGGTCAGTTTCCATGTTTCTTTATTGAATGGCAGACGTAACAGGAGCTGATTTCGTTGTTCCGTATTCCAGTGCTTTACAGTAAGCTGAACAAGCCAGTCAGATCCAAGACTTCGATATCTATTCGATACGTAGCCATCAAGGAACTTATCTGTTTTCTCATTCTTTGCAAACAGATATGGCAGTATCTTTGATTCAGCATCTGTATCTGCTATACCAGCAAAAGCCCAGCCAACCTGGTAGGGTGTTGCAATCAGTTCAGCAAATGCCAGTACTCCGTTCAGGCTGGATGTCTTCCATATCTCCAATATTGCCTGCTGGCGTTTTTCTTCCAGCTTCTGCGCTTGTTCTTCCAAATTTTCATATTCTTCATACAGCTCAGAATCAGCATCAGTGAACAAGTACTGATATTTTAATTGCGGAGACTCCGGGGTAAGGGGGACTGTTACTTTTTCCAGTCTTTCAATAACCTTTAGCGGTAATGCCCAGGCAGCTTCCTGAAATTTGCGATGCTTGCGTGAGAATCGAATGAGGTTTAACCATATTGGAAGTCTGTCTTCTTCATTCAAACTGCGTATTTCATTGGAAGTCAAGTAGTCAATGACCATGTCAAGCGCTGTTGATGGCAGATTATCCAGCAAGCCGACCAGTTCAGTCAGTCTGTCTAGATCTGCACAGGCCATTTTGACAGCCATTTCCGCATACTGAATAACCTGTTCACGGTACTCGACATGGGTCACGGTTGGCGTCCAGTCGTCCGGAACTTGCATAAACCATGACGGCTTGTGTGTACCTGATGTTGTCTGATGCTGATTGGGCAATAACCGCATAAGCACACGCCATGCAATGTCAGGATGATCGTGCTGGACTGCTCTCAGGCATGCTATATGTTTTTCAAATGGTGCAAGCGTCTGTCGATGCCATGGTAATAATATTGAGACAAGCGAATTATCAGGTCTATTTGACCATTGTCCACCTGGGTCACGCGCTGCCAGATCGGCCAATAGTGTGGCAACCCTCACCAGATAGTCTTTACTCCATGCCAGACCTTCCAGCGCCCATAAAAGGCCAGACAGGTATGTCCGGCCAAATGCCCCTTTCCCTTCCTGATGAAACAGTTCATCAAAGGGCGAATGTTCGCCTTGCAACGCCTTCTGAACGGCAGCAAGAAACTCAGCGGGCGCGGCTTCTGCTATCGTTGGCAGCAGATCATTAATACTTGCCCAGATTCGCCAGTCATTTTTCTCGAATAACTCACGAACAACCAGAATTGCTGTTATGTTTGCCTTGCCGGGTGAGCAATTTTTTAGTGCATCCGCCTCGTTACCAAGTAATGTCAGGGTTTCAGCGATACCTTTCCTCAGGTTCTGGGAATATTTCAATACCTTGCCATATATTTTCGCTGCATACCGCTGGTCAGGCTCCAGATCAAACTGGGGATCGATCTCACTCAGAACCTCAATGGCGCAGGATTTAAACACCTCCAGATGATCATCAAAAATTCGCGCTTCGAACTGCCGCCAGGCTGTCTGCCGCTTACTTAATTTCCAGCAGCCATTGTGATAGTCGATGTAACGATCTTCCTCCTGAATTTCGTCACGCAGAATGCCTCTCCATTCGTCAAAATTCATTGACGATTCTCCTGGCTATTTCCAGATCAGCCTCTTTTCCTTCTTGCCACTGACCTAACAATGAGGCCGCAGCCAGTGCTTTCGCCTGAACTGGAGAATAGGCTCTATCCGCAATAGCCGGTTGCTCGGGTACCGCAAGATTATCCGGAATGGATGTTGTCATACCTCTCTTTTCTAGCTCCTGTTCCAGGATTTGTTCTATATTCGGAATATCAAACAGGACGGAGAAAACCCAGAGAGCAGATTGGCGTACCCCATCCAATGTGGATGTTTCTGGTACTGAAGAACCACCACCATGATAATGTTCATTTCTCTGAGCGTGATACCAGATTATCTCTTCCTTTGACTTGGATTCCGGCAGTCCTCTGTTTTTATTTTCATCCAGAAAAAAACCGACTTTGGAATGAAAATTATGCAACCACTTTGATACATCTGTATTTGAATAAGACCGACCACCTCTATGAGCAGGATTGAGCTTCAGGTAAGCCGCTATGGTTACTTCAATAGCGTTATCAAAACTTACCAATGCCAGGCGCCGATCATAATCAGCTCCCCGGCGGAAATGGATTTCCCCATGCACAATCAATTCAAAAGGGCGGATTGCCCAGGGTTTCAAGTAGCTATGATCACTCATAATTCACCCTTGAAGGCGCGATCCAGAATAGCAGGGAGGAGTGCGTCGAGTTCAGTCTGGTTACCAGCCTGAGCCTGCTGGATGGCTGCGACCTTCTGCTGCAGACGATTAAACCAGAGCTGTTTATCGTAGTCAGGGATGGGAACCTTAATCTTTTCAAGGCGTTTCATAGCAAGCGTTCGGTTTCGGTCTGCGCTACCGGGAGATGCAGCCTGAATCTGCCCAATTCCCTCATAAGTTAGTAGGTAAAAACAAAGAAAATCAGCCGTAGTGATACTCTCTTGAGGCATACATGTTATATAACGATGAGACCCTACACGATTATGGTCTTTTTCTCTTGCAACTGCGATAGCTCCTTCCCATGCCTTAATGTTGCTGATAACCAAGTCACCAGAATGAATGCAGTACAGCTTTTGCCAATCTAGCTCCGCACCAATCAGTGTTGGTTTATGGAAAACCCCCTTACCAAACGAACGCACCCCCAACTCAGGATATTCACCATCCATTTTGATTTCCACCTTGCGGCGGACAATCGGTGCCACATCAGCCATAGGCTGGTATTCAGCACCTTCTATAACCTGCTGGAAGGCACTGTGTAACATGGCCTGGGCATCTTGCTGGATTTCCTCCCGCAGTTTTCTTGTCTCATCGATGCGGGTAGCCAAGGCGTTGATTTTGGCGACGATGCGGCGTTGTTCAGTGAGTGGGGGCAATGGTATTTTATAGGTAAGAACGTCACTTGCACGTATCGCAGCATAGTTGGTTGTGCCCTTTGCTTTTACTTGGTCATAAAACTGATGGGTTCGAAGAAAGTAGCCTAGAAAGGACACATCAACTTTTGACTCATCAATCGAATAAAGAAAATAGTGACTACTAACTATCGCCTCATCAAGCTTAGGTGGCACAATTCCATAACCACCAACTTTTGCATCAATTTCCGCTACCAGTAACTCGTTTGAACGACAAACTTGTTGCTTCTTTGTTCTGATTTGGAAACCTTCAATTTGATCTCGAAGGATAATTCCCCTTGCGTGAGCCTGTACGCGACAGCGTTTATAACGAATATCGTCATCAATATTGATGAACTCTTTCCGGTGTGAGATCACTTTACCGAGTGGAACCAGCAGAAATTTAGACATCACCAATTCTCACCAGATAAAATTCTTTCGATAGCTGTCAATTCTCCGATCACCCGTCGCTCTTTCTCCAACATATCAGCAATCAACTCTTCCGGTGGTCTATGTTTCAGTGCCTCCAGGCTATGAGAATTTTTGATATCAAGATTGGCAGCAATCAGCTTGCCATCTTTATCGTACTGGAGAATTTCGTCAGCATTTACCTTCCATGCCTGTGGACTTTCCTCCCGCTTATTCCACCAGGCAAGGCAGTTGGCAAATTCCTCGTACTGCATGGGCTTGGTTTTAGTGTATTTCTTACGCCCTTCCGGTGTGGGAATCTGGTAGAACCAGATATCTTCGGTCTTGCCGGATCGATCGAAGAAAAGCAGATTGGCTGGAATATCTGTATAGGGTGCAAAAACCCCCTCTGGCAGACGCACAATAGTGTGCAGGTTAAAACTCTTAAGCAGTGCTTCTTTTATACGGGCAGCAACCCCATCGGCAAACAGGGTGCCGTTAGGCACCACCACTGCAGCGCGACCACCGGTCTCACTGCCCTGCCCGGGTCGCTTGAGTTTGCGCATAATAAGCTGCAGAAACAGCAGGGCGGTTTCCGCTGTCTGCATGTCTTCGGGGAAATTTCCGCGAATACCTTTTTCTTCCTCGCCACCAAAAGGCGGATTGGTGAGAATTGCATCTACCCGGTCCTTGTCGCCGATTTCGCGCAAGGGGAAGCGCAGGGAGTTGCCGGGATCAATGCGCGGGTATTCCAGACCATGAAGCAGCAAATTCATCTGTACCAGCAGGTAGGGCAGGGGCTTGGCCTCACCGCCATAGATACTGCTGTTTTGCAGGGTTTCGCGGTCTTCGACGGTTTTGCACTGCTGCTCCAGGTGGCTGTATGCCTCCACCAGAAAGCCGCCAGTACCACATGCGGGGTCAAGAATGATTTCTCCCAGTCTGGGGTTCATAACCTCCACCATAAAGCGTACTACGGGGCGTGGTGTGTAGAACTCACCGGAGTCACCCGCCGCATCGCGCATCTCTCTCAACATGGTTTCGTAGAGACGACTTAAAGTGTGCATTTCCTCCGAAGAATTAAAATGGATGCCGTTAATTTTATCGATAACATCACGCAGCAGATAACCGTTGATCATACGGTTTTGTACGCCATGGAAGACGGTGGCGATAACATCACGCCGGTCACCCCCATTGACACCCTGCAGATTTTTCAGGTAAGCAAACAAGCCGGGGCCTCGGCTTGCATCCGGGCGTATGGCTTCATCGTTATTGATAAAGGCAATCAGCTCATCACCGGTAATGCCACCCTCTACTGCTGCCCAGTCACGCCAACGGTAGGGTGGCTCGATAGCAGGCTGGAAACCCCGGCCTTCCAGGGTGGCTTCAGTTTCACGCAACTGTTCCAGATCGTCCAGAAACTTGAGAAACATGATCTAGGTGAGCATGGGCAGGCGATCCAGATCACCGTTGAGTCCTTTGTCCTTGCGCATGATCTGGCGAGCAGACTTGATAATGGCACTCAGTTGCTGTGCGGTGGTCATGGTCTTTTCTGTTTTTTTCTTTCTTGGCATAGTGTCTCGATTTTATGATATGTTGTTATAGAGTAATGCTTGCAGATGATCCACCGCATCTTTCATCTGCGGTGCACCACCAAACAGATTGGATATTTCGATAACATTGCCATGTTCCGAAATGGGCGGCATTTGTAAAGCGTCCGGGATTTCAAATTGTGTGGGTCCATAGCGCATGTATTTTTCGAGCAGGGCATCCAGTATTCCTCGCGCTTCTTCGCCATACTGATCGAAGAAATCAGGCTGATTCTTGCGAAGATACTCAGCTCGCTCACGGCGGGTGCGCAGTGGAGCACCGTAGGCCAGGTGGCAAAGTAGATCCAGAGGGTCGGCTTCAGGTTTGCCTGTGACT
>JALVDE010000085.1 GCA_027009375.1 Gammaproteobacteria bacterium | reverse complement strand
ACCAGTTCATCGAAAACCACGCCACGCTCTTCCAGTTCCCTGATAATTTCCTCCCTTTGTGCAGGATCGGCCCAACGGTCTCGAAGCTCGCCGGGTGAGGTAAACAGTGTGCGTACTTTGTCTGCAGTATAATCGGTGTATTGCACTACACGAAGCTGGTTGCCATCGGAATCTAGTTCGTACACCATATGAGCGGCTATCTTGATGATGCCACCATCTACATAAAACTTGCGAGGCTCATCTTCATCTACGCCGCCTTCATCAGTACCTGCTATTGTGTCCGTGCGGTATTCTCCCTGCTCGTCTCTCTGCGTCTTTTCACCAAATCTGCCTACCAGAGTGTCTTCACCTATTTCATGGCCATGACCATCAATTGTAATCTCATCCTCAATCTCCGGGAAGCCGTCAAAGTCTGGATCGGCAAAGTTGCGTGTTGCAGAGCCAGTATAGTCGAGAATATTGAACCATAATTTGCCGTAGTCTTCACGCAGACGAGTGCCTCGGCCAATAATCTGCTTAAATTCGGTCATGGAATTAACCACTCGTACCAGTACCACATTCTTGCAGGTAGGAGCATCAACACCGGTAGTGAGAAGCTGTGAAGTGGTCAGAATGACCGGGGTTGAGGTTTCCAGTTCCTGGAAGTGACTCAGAAAGCCTTTGCCAACCTTGCCTTCATCGGAAGTGACTCGTACCACATAGTCAGGATACTTCTGCATTAAATCAGCATTAAGATTATTCAGGGCTCGGCGCATTTCATCGGCATGTTCCTGATCCACGCAGAAGACGATGCTTTTGGCGAACCGGTCGGTGCGCTTGAGGAAATCGGTCAGGTGGCGGGCGATTGCCTGAGTGCGTGCCTTGAGGGCAATTACACGTTCAAAATCTGTAGTGGAATATTCTCCATCAGGTATCTCACGCCCATAGCGATCTACTTCACCTTTACTTGGTCGCCAACCCACAGCATCCACATCAGTGATAACACGATGTACGCGATAGGGGGCAAGAAAACCATCGTCGATCCCCTGTTTAAGGCTGTAGGTGTAAATAGGTTTGCCAAAATAGTGATAGGTGTTGCGGTTATCTTCACGCAGGGGCGTGGCTGTCATGCCAATCTGATATGCTGGCTCGAAGTATTCGAGGATTTCCCGCCAGTTGCTGTCATCCCGTGCACTGCCCCGGTGACACTCATCAACGATTATAAGGTCAAAAAAGTCAGGTGAAAACTCCTTGTAGAGGCCGGGGCGCCTGGCATCTCTGGCGATGGATTGGTAGATGGCGAAGTAAATCTCCCGGCTCTTGGTTATTTGACCGTTTTCTATTTTGTACCGGGCATCACCAAAGGGAGCGAAAGTTTTGTCCTTGGGGTCGTCCACCAGTACGTTGCGATCTGCAAGGAACAGGATGCGTGGTTTTCGATAGGCACTTTCGCGGTTCCAGCGGCTGTTCCATAGTTTCCAGCAGATTTGAAAGGCCACTACGGTCTTTCCTGTGCCAGTAGCCATAGTAATCAGAATACGCTTTCGTCCCTGTAGAAGGTTCTGTACAGCTCGGTTGATAGCAATTTGCTGATAATAACGTGGAGTGAATCCCGGTATGTGGTGATAAGGAGAAAGCAGTGTGTCGATGTTTTTATCCGGAACGTTCTCAGCACCTTTTAGACGTGTGAACAGTTCATCTGGTGTTGGATATGCTGCCAATGCCTGTTCTTTTCCAGTTATAAAATCAAACTCCACTATTTCCTGACCATTGGTTGCATAGGCAAACTTGAGTCCCAAAATCTCGGCGTAGTTTTTTGCCTGCTGCATACCTTGTCCTGCTGGCAGACTCTCTGCCTTGGCTTCAACAACGGCAATGGGAAAGTCCCGTGTGTAACGCAACAGGTAATCGGCTCGCTTCTGTTTCCCACGGCGAAAATTCTGGCCATGCACCTCCACACGTCCATCTGTGAATACATGTTGCTCCGTTAGGGAATGGGGTAAGACTTCCCAACCGGCTTCACGCAGTTTTGGAGTAACATAGATACGGCATGTATCAGCTTCATTCATTGACATTAGATGTTCCCCAGACTTTTTCTGATATTTCAGGAATATCGGCAAATACATCCATTAACGGTCGGTTCACGTAATAGTTATAACGCCCTATCCTGTGCTTTTCAATAAAGCTTTTTTGTGTCAGTTGCTCCAGGTATTTTGTGGCTGTAAGGCGTGATACATCGAGATCGTGCTGTATGGATTCGATTCTTGTGTAGGGATGTCGGAACAGATTGTTGAGTAAGTCCTGGCTGTAGATTTTGGGCAGTTCTGAACGTATGCGGTGTTTATAATCCTGCATTAATTCCTTGATGCGAGAAATGATCCAGATAGTCTGCCGGGCGGTCTGTTCAATGCCTTCAAGCATATAGATTAACCAGGGTTCCCAGTTTCCTGTGGTGCGTACTTCCTGTAACAGATGGTAATAATTGTCTTTGTTGCGAATAATGTAACGGCTAAGATACAGCACTGGAATATCCAGTAATCCTCTGGCGACCAGATAGAGAATATTGATAATTCGACCCGTTCGGCCATTACCATCATAAAAAGGATGGATGCTTTCGAACTGGTGGTGAATGACCGCCATTTTAACCAGAGGATCCGCATCACATAAACTTTCATTGTTAATAAATTGTTCCAAGTTGCTCATCAGATGCACTATTTCTTCATAAGTTTGAGGTGGTGTATATACAGTTTCACCCGTGCTTTCGTTTCTGAGTACTGTACCGCCCTGGGTGCGGATCCCTGCATTATTTTGCTCAAGAACGCAGTGGATTTCGATAATGCGATTGACAGTAATCAGCTGATCTTTTCGGACTTTTTCAAATCCTGACTTCAATGCTGATGCATAGCGATTAACTTCCTTGGCGGCGGGGTTTCTGATGTAGTCAGAAAACAGATTGGCCTTGTAAAGGTCATCCTGTGTGGTGATTATATTTTCTATTTCTGAGCTGTCCCTGGCTTCCTGCAGGGCCAGCGTATTGATCAGAATGTGTTCATTAGGAATGGTGGTCACCATACCCTTAAGTTCAGCCAGGTAGCGGTGTGCTAGGGCAAGTTTTTTTAGAACAGCACGGGTTTCCAGCTCGGTTTGAGGTGGTAGTAACTGAATGGCTGACTGAGACATGCAATATCCTTAGCTTGTTTATTTGTATAAAAAATAGCTTTTTCTATACATGACGATTCTATCATACCAAGAAAACAGCATTTTTCTATACATATTAGCTTCCTGATGTATAAAAATATGAAAATAACAGACTAATAGTATGATGTGGATATAATAATGCATATAAATCAATTGTAACTACTCAGTATAAATTAAAGTAAGGTAGAGTGAATGGCTGCAGGTACTGGATTTACAGGGTTTTGAAAACATGGATGTTTTCACAAAGCGATACATGGACGTACTTGAGCGCCCCTGGAAATTCAGTACCTGTAGACAGTCACGGTCAGGTGCACTGAATAGTTACAATCAATTAAGGTTAAAATACCTGAACAGGAAACTCTTGGATAAATATGGACATCACTGATAAGCAGTTACTGCGTTATAAACGGCATATTATGTTGCCGGAAATTGATATAGAGGGGCAACAGGCCATAACTGAGGCTAAAGTGCTGGTGCTGGGGGTGGGGGGGCTGGGGTCGCCGGCGGCCATGTACCTTGCTGCAGCAGGGGTTGGTCAGCTGACTCTGGCGGATCCGGATAACGTGGAACTGGCTAATCTGCAGCGGCAGATTGCATATAATGAATCCATGCTTGAACAGCAGAAAACTGAGGCCTGTCAGCAGACTCTGCGGGCTATTAACCATGAGGTTGAGATTAAGGCTGTTGCTGAGAAATTACAGGGTGATCTGCTACTGCAGACTGTGGCCGGGGTTGATATCGTGCTGGACTGCAGTGATAATCTGGCGACCCGCTTTGAGGTCAACCGGGTATGTTTCGAGTATAATAAGCCCCTGGTTTCCGCTGCGGCCATCCGCTGGGAAGGCCAGATCTCGGTGTTTATTCCGCAGCGTCTGGACAGCCCCTGCTATCAGTGCTTTCATCAGCCGGGAACAGAGCTGGATCAGAACTGCAGCAGTAACGGGGTAGTGGGGCCATTGACCGGTGTTATCGGCAGTATGCAGGCGATTGAAGCCATTAAACTGATCACCGGGGCCGGAGAAATTGTACCGGGGCGAACCCTGCTGTTTGATGCCCTGACTATGCAATGGGACAGTATGCAGGTGCCGCGCAGAAAACATTGTGAAATTTGCGGGCATCGAAGTTAATTTTTAAATAGAGTTTTTAAATTGTGTTATTAAATGAATGATTTGACTGATGCCAGTATCCAGGCCCTGCAGTTATTATTATCCGGGGATGCCGAAGTCTGGAACATTATTAGTGTGTCCTTTACCGTTTCCCTTAAGGCTATTTTGATTGCCACAGTGCCAGCCATTGCTATGGCCTTTGTGCTGGCCTATTATGCGTTTCCCGGACGGCGTTTTGTCATTACCCTGTTTAATACGGCACTGGCTATTCCTGCCGTGGTCGTCGGGCTGACCCTGTACTTATTATTATCCCGTTCCGGTCCCTTTGGTGATCTTCATTTGCTGTTTACCCAGGAGGCCATGATTATCGGGCAGATTATTCTGGCTTTTCCTCTGCTGGTGGCCATGAGCCATGCCAGTTTGCAGTCTTCTGATCAGCGGGCCTGGGAAACAGCCATTACCCTGGGGGCTTCTGCTTTTGTAGCCGCAGTGACGGTTATTCGTGAAGTACGTTTTGGTTTAATGGCGGCTATTATTGCGGCGTTCGGGCGTATTATTGCCGAAGTCGGTTCCTCCATGATGGTGGGCGGCAATATCCTCAATTATACCCGCAATATCCCCACGGCGATTGCACTGGAAACCAGTAAGGGCAGTTTTGTAGAAGGTATTGCTCTGGGCATGGTGTTATTGACCCTGGCGCTGCTGCTGAATTTTTTTCTGACGGCTATTCAGGGTAAGGCTGAGGTCATCCATCAATGACTTCGCTAATTAAAAAGGCCAGCCTGAGTCTAAACCGTGTTTGTTTTAAGCGTGGTATACGAACCATTCTGGATAACGTAGATTTTAGTGTCAGCCAGGGGGAGCTGGTGTTAATGACCGGTCAGAACGGCTCCGGGAAATCTACTCTGCTTAAGATAACCGCCGGCCTGTTAAAGCCGCAGCAGGCTCAGGTCCGCTTTGTGCCTCACGATGGGCAGCAGGGGAGTTATCCCTGGCCGAGATTAAAAAAATTGCTGCGCCGGAAAGTCTGTTACCTGCATCAGCATCCTTACCTGTTTCACGGCAGTGTTTATGATAATGTCGCTTACGGTCTTAAACGTCAGAAAATGTCAAAACAGGAGATAGAGCAACGGGTTGTTCAGGCATTGCAGGAATATTCACTGGAATCTTTAATCCATCGAGACTGTCATGAACTGTCCGGAGGAGAAAAACAGCGGGTGGCCATTGTTCGTTCATGGATCACCCGGCCCGAAATTATTCTTCTGGATGAACCGTTTTCCAATATGGACAAGGAATCCAGAAAAAAATCCTATGCCCTGATAAAACAGATGTGTCAACAGGATATTGCTATTGTGTTAACAAGTCATGACCCTTTGATAGGGGAGCTGTCATTTGATCAGCATATCCATCTTTATCAGGGAAAAATGACTCACAAATCGGTTTAAAACTATGAATACAGATATTTTAAGTGTACAGCAGGCTCTGGATGTTATTCAGCAGCAGATCAGTGAACTGGATAATCAACAGACCGTTATTTTACCCCAGGCGCTGAATCGGACTCTGGCAGTAGATATTATTTCTCCCATTAATGTGCCTAATTTTAATAACTCCGCTATGGACGGCTATGGTTTTC
>JALVDE010000084.1 GCA_027009375.1 Gammaproteobacteria bacterium | reverse complement strand
CCCAGACCCGGAATCATGCCGCTGGCCACTACGGAAACTTTAGCGCCGACAGAATTACCCTCTTTTCTGAGGGCATCCATATAGTCTTCCATAGGCTTGATCTGACGCTCATCGGGACTGAAAAAAGGATTCGTATTGACCTGCTCCCAGTTAAAGTGCTCGTCACCGGGCTGGGCTGTTTTAATGGGTCCCAGCTGAGACAGATAGCCTCGAATTTCAATGCCGTAAACATCTTTCAGATATTTTTTGGCAATACCTCCGGCCGCTACCCGCGAAGCCGTCTCTCTGGCCGAAGAGCGGCCACCGCCGCGATAATCCCTGAAACCGTATTTCTGCTGGTAGGTATAATCAGCATGGCCGGGACGAAAGGTATTTTTGATATTGCCGTAATCTTTGGAACGCTGATCTTTATTATAAATCACCAGTGATATCGGCGTACCGGTGGTTTTACCCTCAAAAATTCCAGACAGGATCTGCACCTCATCATCTTCCCGGCGCTGAGTGGTATGCCGGGATGTACCGGGTTTACGGCGATCCAGATCCGTTTGCAGATCCGCTTCAGATAATTCCAGTCCGGGAGGACAACCATCTACAATACAGCCAATTGCCCTGCCATGGCTTTCACCAAATGAACTAACAACAAATAATTTTCCAAAGGAGTTTCCAGACATAGCACGCCAACCGTTTTAAATAAAAGAGTTACTGTTTTTTGAGAATTAAATCACATTCTGTGAATGTGATACAAAACTGCCGCATTTACAGTAAAAAAGTTCATTAATCGTTCAGGATAAGGGTGAGATTATATCAGTAAATCAGGAAGGAAAGGAGTTCATCATGTTTAATTTTAAAACATTCACAATCAGTCTCACCGTGTTGATTGGCTTAACAGCTCAGACTGCACTGTATGCCAGAGGTCAATCTCATATATCTTATGAGTATGTCCCGGTCATCAGTGCCACACCGGTTTCCAAAATCATCCAGCATTCAACCCCCTATCAGGACTGCTGGTCAGAACAGGTTCAGATCGAACCATCCCGGACTCAACCGGCCCAGAACAGTTATTTTGATTCCATGTTCGATCAAAACTCCTACACTGGAACCGTACTCGGTACACTGGTCGGCGGCGGTATCGGTAATGCCCTGGGTCACAGTAAGTCCAATAAGAAAGCCGGAGCAGTAGCCGGCGGTATACTGGGCGGTGCGGTTGCTTATGATCTGACTCATAACCGGCGTACAATTCCAGAATTTAACAGAGCCCGATATGAAACCCGGCAGCGTTGTACTACCCGTTACAAAACCTATGAAGAAGAAAAGGTAGTAGGCTATCGGGTACGTTACCGTTATAATGGCAATGAATACACCACCCGGACTAAACACGAACCCGGTGATACTTTACGCATGAAACTGGTGGCAACCCCTGTGGAGGACTAAAATGCGAGCCTTGCTGATAGAAGATGAAGTTCAGCTTCAGGAGCAGATCCGCAGCCAGTTAGAGGCTGAGCATTTTCAGATAGATGTAACCGGCAACGGTAAGGAAGGCCTGTACTTTGCCAGTGAATACCCGGTGGATATTGCCATTATTGATATCGGACTGCCGGAACTGTCCGGTATAGATATTATCAAAGCTCTGCGCAAACAGGGCAGCACCTTGCCGATACTGGTGCTTACCGCCAGGGGCCGCTGGCAGGACAAGGTAGAGGGACTGGAAGCCGGTGCTGACGATTATCTGGTTAAACCCTTCCATATGGAAGAACTGCTGGCACGCATTAATGCCCTGCTGCGCCGGGCTTCTAATAGCAGCTCACAGGAGATCTGTTATGGCCCTGTCTGTATAAACCCTGACAGTCAGCAGACCACCCTGTCCGGTCAGCTTCTGGAGCTGACTGAATTTGAATATAAAATACTCGAATACCTGATGCGCCGGTACAATAAGGTTATTTCCAAGTCCGAACTGTCTGATTATCTTTATCCTCACAATGAGGATCGGGACAGCAATGTGCTGGAAGTTATTATGGGCCGTCTGCGTAAAAAACTGGATCCTGACGGCCAGTTAAAACCCATAGAAACTGTGCGTGGCCGGGGTTACCGGTTTAACCTGCAATAAACGGCAATCCCCCTTGAATAAGCTGTCCATTTATTTTAACTCCATTAATAAGCGGATTATTATCGGAGCGGTCATTGTGGTCAGCCTGTTTGTTTTTTTAACCGGTTATACCCTGAATAAAGCCTTTTATAACAACGCCTATTCTGCCTTAAAAGAACGCCTGACCGGACAGATTTACCTGTTAATGGCAGACCGTGAGCTCAACGCTGTCAATCGGCAAAACAGTCCACAGAAACTGAGTGTTGATATCCTTAATCATGATGCCGGCCTGTCTGCCTATATCACCCAGGCCGACGGAACCATCTTATGGCGTTCTTCCGGCAGTGAGCCACGCCATTTGCCGCCGGGCAAAACAATTGTTCATGGTAAAAAAGTTTTTCAGACCTTTACTGTGGACGGCAAGGACTATATCGGCCTGAGCATTGCCATTTTCTGGAATCTGAATAACCGCCAGACCCCGCTTATTTACCACATCAGTGATGATCTCAGTGAACTTTATCAGATCATTGACAGTTATCAGAAAAGCCTCTGGAGTCATTTATTATTAATGTCCCTTACTCTGCTAATCAGCCTGTTTGTTATGCTGCGCTGGGGCCTGAAACCCCTGCGGGATGTGGAATATGAAATCAAGGCCGTTGAACAGGGTGAACAGGCACTTTTACAGCAGAACTACCCCCTGGAACTGCAACCGCTCACCCGCAATATAAACGAACTGATCCGTTATGAACGTCAGCAGCAGGAACGCTACCGAAACGCCCTCGCCGACCTGGCCCACAGCCTGAAAACACCTCTGGCCATTATTCAGGGACAAAGTTTCGATACACAGCATCCTGAAAATTATATTGAGCAGGTCGATAAAGCCGTACAACGGATTAACAATATTGTTGAATATCAACTACAGAGAGCCAGTACCACCAGCCCGTCCCCTCATATCCAGTACCTGAAACTTGAGCCGGTTATAAAATCCCTGATTGACAGTATGAAAAAAATTTATCGGGAAAAAGCCATTCATTTTACCACTCAAATAATGCCTGGTATCCAGTTTAAAATGGACGAAGGTGATTTAATGGAAATACTGGGCAACCTGCTGGATAATGCCTGCAAGTGGTGTAAGGACAGCATATTTATTAAAGTAAGCCAGGATTCCACTCAGCTCAATATTATTATTGAAGATAACGGCCCCGGTATTGAAACAGAAAAAATAAATACCATTACCCGACGCGGTGTACGAATAGATGAACTGACACCCGGACATGGTGTCGGCCTGGCCATTGTACAAGATATTGTTACTGCCTATAATGGCCGTATTGAATTTGGCCCATCTGACAAGGGTGGCTTAAAGGTATCCGTCAGTTTTAAGCTATAATCAAAATAACAGCACCTTAACCACCCGACTGGTTTTTTATGACATTACTTATCTTTTATCTGGCACTGGCTCTGTTGGTGTCTTTCCTGTGTTCCATTCTGGAAGCCGTTTTTCTGTCTATTCACAGCAGTTATATTGCTTCTCTGGGTGAACAGCCAAAACTCAAAAAGACCCTGACTCAGTTAAAGCAGAATATGGACAGCTCCATTTCCTCCATATTAATTCTCAATACCATTGCCCATACTATGGGCGCTGCCGGTGTGGGTGCTGAAGCGGTCAGAATATTCGGCATTGAATGGC
Organism: Gammaproteobacteria bacterium; assembly: GCA_027009375.1. Classification (GTDB taxonomy): domain Bacteria; phylum Pseudomonadota; class Gammaproteobacteria; order GRL18; family GRL18; genus JANELJ01. The sequence continues at coordinate 933 of JALVDE010000084.1, read as the reverse complement.
AGAGCCTGATAGCGGTTATTCTAACCCTGCTGATCCTGTATTTTTCTGAAATCATCCCCAAGACCATTGGGGCCACCTACTGGCGCGAACTGGCCAAACCCACGGCTTATATTATCAGGATATTAACGGTTGTTCTTATGCCCCTGCTATGGATTTCCAGCCAGCTGACCAATCGTATTAAAAACAGCAAGAAACACGGCCTGACCCGTGAAGAAATCATGGCCATGGCTGAAATTGGTGAAGAAACCGGTATCCTGGCCGAGAATGAAACCCAGCTGATAGAAAACCTGCTGACCCTGAAACAGACCCGGATAGAAAACATTCTGACTCCGCGCAGCGTGGTTTTTACTCTAAATGCCGATCAAAGCATTGAATCGGCTTTAAAAGAAGACAACCTGTTTATCTATTCCCGTATCCCGGTTTATCAGGACAATAAGGACAATATTATTGGAATGGTGTTTGCCAGAAGTATTTTACGAGCCATATCCATGAACCAGAATGTCTCTGCCCCTATAAAAACCCTGACCCGGCCAGTACACAGTGTCCCTGAACATATGCCGGTTTATTTCCTGCTGGATCAGTTTATCAGCCGTAAGGAGCACTTATTCATTGTACACGATTCCTACCGGCAGTTTTCCGGCATTGTTACCCTTGAAGATGCCCTGGAAACCCTGCTGGGCAGAGAAATTATTGATGAGGCCGATAAAGTTGAAGACATGCAGAAATACGCCTTAAAAAAGGCCGCTATGTGGAAAAAACATTTAAGTCAGCAGTCTGCCAAATCATAAATATATATTTTACACATAGTACCATTGTTAAGTTTCAGCAATTAAACTATAGCCTGCATTCCGCCCTGCCGCAGAGACTGCACATCCGTCTCAATCCAGTATTTCACTCTTTCCTGCTGCTGTTCTTCAGACATATCAAGCCAGC